>NZ_JAKZGV010000069.1:0-17458 GCF_022557375.1 Shewanella sp. MM_2022_3 | reverse complement strand
AAGAGGTGTCTAAATGTATCACCAAAAATAATATTTATTTAAAAACAGTTGATTAAGTTGTTTTTTTGGTTGGTGATATTTTGCCCTAATTGCTTTTAGTGGCTTTTGAGGAGGCAACGAAAGTGCGAATAACTGCTGAGTGTAAATCGACTGTAAATCCGAATTAGTTCGTCAATTAACACTGCTAGTCAGCTATAAAAGATTGGATAAGCAAACGTAAAAGCCATCTTAAAAATGGCTTTTTGTGGAGTCAAAAGCAGAGGGAGAAGCAAAGGCCTAAGGTAATTGCACAAAAGCGGCGGTAAGTTTACGCACTAGGGGCAATACCATCAGCAGAGTCGGGAATGCCACCACCCAAGAGATAAACCATGCGCTCAACCAGAGCTCAACAAATTGTGCAGATGCGCCGACACCATTAAAAGTACTGATCCCAGAAACGATGCAACTCATTAAAATAGAAAGAAAAAATGGCATCACAACTGTGGCGTATTTTGCGGGTAACTTTGGTGTACCAAAAATAGTGCGGCTTTTATTTGTTGGTACAGAGTGTAAGCTAGACATGGAAACCTCAACAGGGTGTGACTTAGGCGAAAGAGCTTGCTGATTAGTGCTTAAGATTTACATGTATTTATGTAAACCCAAAGCGCAATCCGTTCGCCATTTTAGGAGCAAAACACGGCAAAAGCTATGGTGATACAGACCGATACTGGTCGTTTTGCGTTGGGTGAATAATCAGAACTAATCGTTTTATCGCCTAGGCTTGCCAATTGGTTGCCCATAATTCCCCGGTAACATTGACCCAATGACCGCGAGAAATTGGTGAGGTACCGAGTTCATTATCAAAGGGTAGGGTGAAACTTGATTGCAGTAAATACACAGTATCATCAGGCGTTTGGGTGATTTCGACAATTTGTCCCGAGGCCTCAAAGTGACAATTATGTTTGGGGAATTGCAGACTTTGGCGATGTTCAATAATGTCGGTTTGCAAATTTGCCTTGGCTAAACGGCCAAACAGTTCAACCGTCACCCATTGATTGACGGGGAAACGTTGCTTAGCTTGTTGATCATTGCCTTGATAGTAAAACCACACTGGAGCGCCATTATCCCATTGGGCAGCGACTTCACCTTGAAAACCACAGCCCCAAGGTGTGACGTCGAGAATATAGATCCGATACTGCATATAAAGTCCATTTACCATAACAAAAGCGTCGATATTATTTGCGCTATATTAACATTTATCTCGTAAACGCATGAGACACAGATCCTAATATAAGCCTTGGGTTTGACAGTTTTAAGATACCGTTGATTCTGTGCTAGTTATGGTTGTTACTGCTATGGGGAATATATAAAAAAGGGCCAACTCTGCTGATTTGGCCCTAAATCGGGATGTTATTCAGATGAATAGATTAGGTTGCCGCTTTCATCGCGCGGGTAAAATCGCCTAATGCTGCTAGTAGTTTCACTTCATCTTGTTGATAGGTTTCGATAATTTTAACTACGGCTGAGCCAGAAATCGCACCCGCGGCGCCTGCTTTGATGGCGGCGCTCACTTGAGCAGGCTCTGCAATCCCAAAGCCTAATAGCGGTGGCGGCGCATTAAATGCTTGCAGCTTAGCTAAAATTTCTTCAACGGGCGTACCTGCCTTAGTGTCTGTACCTGTTACGCCAGCGCGGGACAATAGATAGGTATAGCCTTCACCACTTTGGCTGACCTTCGCAAGGGTGTCATTGTCGGCATTGGGCGGCGCAATAAAAATTGGCGCAATGCCATGGGCTTTGGCCGCTTGAATAAATGGTGCGGCTTCTTCAACTGGCACATCGGCAATTAACACTGAATCCACGCCCGCTTGCTGCGCTTTGGCATAAAAAGCATCTATGCCATTGGCGAATACGAGGTTCGCATACAGCAATAACCCAATTGGAAGTTCAGGGTATTTAGCGCGGATCTTGGCCAGCAATTCAAAGCAGGCTGTTGGTGTTGTACCCGCGGCTAAGGCTCTGAGATTTGCGCCTTGGATCACGGGGCCATCGGCGAGCGGATCGGAGAAAGGAAAGCCTAACTCCAGCGCATCGGCACCGTTTTGCACTAAGGTGTCGATAATTTTCAGTGACAGCTCAGGGCTTGGATCGCCTAAGGTGACAAAAGGCACAAAGGCGCCGCGGCCTTCGGCTTTTAAACGGCTAAAAGCGGCGTGATAACGGCCAGCTTGATGAGGGATAGTTTGGTTTGAAATGCTGCTCATCTTAGTTATTCCTCTTTACCGTTTAAAATGTCTGACACAGTGAAAATATCCTTATCGCCTCGGCCTGAGAGGTTGACAACCAAAATGGTCTCTTTGGTGCACTCTTTCGCCAGACGCATTGCATAGGCTAGGGCGTGGGCCGATTCGAGCGCCGGAATAATCCCTTCGCTGCGAGCCAGTAATTGGAAGGCTTCTAGGGCTTCATCATCGGTGGCCGATTCATAGCGGGCACGGCCGATGGCGTTCAAATGGGCATGCTGTGGGCCGACCGAGGGAAAGTCTAATCCTGCTGAAATCGAGTAAGACTCTTCGATTTGGCCTTCACTGTCCTGCATCAATGGGGCTTTCATACCAAAGAAAATCCCGGTTTTACCATGTTTTAGCGGCGCGCCGTGCATATGGGTATCAATACCTTTACCCGCAGGCTCGACGCCAATCAGCTCTACATCGGCTTCATCAATAAAGTCGGCAAACATCCCGATAGCATTGGAGCCGCCGCCGACACAGGCGATGACCGCATCGGGCAGGCGACCTTCGCGCTCAAGTATTTGTTTTTTGGTTTCTTCACCAATAATACGTTGAAATTCACGCACTATGGTCGGGAACGGATGTGGTCCAGCAGCTGTGCCGAGCAGATAGTGGGCTTTTTCGTAACTGCCAGACCAGTCGCGCATCGCCTCGTTACAGGCGTCTTTCAAGGTGGCAGAACCAGAGGTTACAGGGATAACCTCGGCGCCCATCAGCCGCATTCTAAATACGTTAGGTGATTGGCGGGCAACGTCTTTCGCGCCCATATACACTTTGCATTTTAATCCCAGCAGCGCACAGGCAAGGGCGGTGGCAACACCGTGTTGGCCTGCACCCGTTTCGGCAATAATTTCCTTTTTACCCATACGTTTAGCCAATAATGCTTGGCCCAATACCTGGTTGGTTTTATGGGCGCCGCCGTGGAGTAAATCTTCCCGCTTGAGGTAGATTTTAACCATGGGATTGGGACTTAAATTGCGGGTTAAGGTGAGTGCCGTGGGGCGACCGGCGTAGTTTTTCAGTAAGTCGGTAAACTCGGCTTGGAAGGACTCATCGGTTTGTGCGTCGACAAAAGCACTCTCAAGTTGCTTGAGGGCGGGGACTAAAATCTGCGGTACATACATACCACCGTATTCGCCGAAATAAGGGTTAAGCTTTAACTGTGACATACCTTGTTCCTTATCCTATTTATTTGTTTCGATTGCGGTTTAGGTTAACGCCATCGAGTTTCAATTCTTGCTTGCCTGTGCTTTGCACAGTTTTTTATAAAAGCTGGTCTAGAGTCGTAATTGACTAAATGCCGCTTGGATCTTCTCTGCCGACTTAATGCCAGGGGCGGTTTCGAGGCCAGAGTTAAAATCTAAACCGTAAAACCCTTGAGCATTGGCACGGGCAGCATTGTCCGCATTGAGGCCACCCGCGAGCATGGCCTCGGCTTTATGGGCAATGGGGAGTTGCCAATCAAAGGCTTGGCCAGTACCACCAAAACCTGCGTCATTCTTGCTATCGAAGAGATAACGCTGCACACCTCTTGGCATAGCAGCAAGTTCGCTGCTTTGGGCATCAACACTGACCGCCTTCCAAATTTGGGTGTTCAGTCCTGCCTGTTGTAACAATTGGCTTAGCTCAGTAATTTCTAACTCGGTTTCATTGCCGTGCAGTTGCACTGCGGCTAAATCACATGCTTTGGCGATACTTGCGATTAGCTCTGGCTCGCTGTTAACGAACACCCCGACAAACTCAATGGCGGGCAAGTTGGCGGCACGGTATTGCTCGACTAACTGTTTGGCGGCATCTTTTGTGAGTGCTCGTGGTGATTTTTCAGCAAAAATGAGTCCAGCATAAACTGCGCCCGCAGTGGCTGCAGCTTGAATATCCTCAAGGCGGGTGAGACCGCAGACTTTATTGTGACCGAAGATCAATTTACGGCAGGCTAAATCAATGTCTTCTTCGGCCATAATCGAGCTCCCGACCAAGAAGCCATCGACTAACGGACTTAAGCGGCGCACTTGCTCGTTAGTGTAAATGCCCGATTCGCTGATCACCACGCGATCGCTGCCGATGTGCGGCGCAAGGGCTTCGGTGGTGGCTAAATCGGTACTTAAATCTCGTAAGTTGCGGTTATTAATGCCAATAATAGGTGCATTTAAGACGATGGCGCGTTTCAGTTCTTCTTCATTGCTGACTTCGGTCAGCACATCGAGTTGATACTTGGCCGCCTCGTTGGCAAGTTGTTGATATCGCTCATCATCGAGCACTGAAAGCATCAACAGAATCGCATCGGCACCCTGATGAGCCGCTAATTTGATTTGATATTCATCAACAAAAAAGTCTTTACACAGAATTGGTTGGCTCACTTTTGCCCGCACTTTCGGGATATAGTCCATATCCCCTTGGAAAAATTGCTCATCGGTTAATACCGAAATCCCCGCAGCATACTTGGCATAAATCGAGGCGATGGCTTCGACATCAAAGTCTTTACGGATTAAGCCTTTGGATGGACTGGCTTTTTTGCACTCTAAAATATAACCCGCCTTCGGGGCTTTTAAGGCGGCAAATAGACTACGGTCCGAGATTTTTGGGGTTAAGCTGTCTTCAGGAAAACGCAACTTAAGGGCGGCGATATGGGCGGCCTTAGTATCGACGATACGGGTTAAAACGTTGGCTTTTGCGGTACTGGTTTGCATGCTACCCCTTACATCCTGCGATGCTTGATTATCTTCCGAGCGATGCGCGTCGGGTTGTTGAACCTGTGCCATGGTCATTATTCCTGTGCTTCGCTGCTGACTTTAGCGAGTTGATTCAGTAATTCAAAGGCTTTGCCGCTTTTTATGGTATTGAGCGCAAGGGCGGTGCCGGCTTTGACTGAGTCCGATAGGCCACACAGATATAAGGCACAACCCGCATTGATGGCAACCGCATGGGTGTGGGCATCGCTGCCTTGTCCTTGCAAAATCGATTGCGTGATTTGGGCGTTCTGTGCAGGCTCGCCCCCTTCAAGCTCAGTAATGTGGGCTTGAGGCACACCAAAATCCGCCGGTGTTAATTGATATTCAATAATCTCACCGTCTTTGAGTTCGGCGACCTGTGTGCTGCCATGGAGCGCTACTTCATCTAAACCACTGCCATGTACCACCATGGCTCTTTGCGTGCCAAGGGCTTGCAGTACGCGGGCGATAGGCGTCACTAGCTCTGGGCTATATACCCCAAGCAACATAAATTCTGGGCGCGCTGGGTTAATCAATGGCCCTAACACATTGAATAAGGTGCGAGTTTTCAGGGCTTGGCGCACAGGCACTGCATGTTTGACACCGCCATGGTAGTGGGGCGCAAACAGGAAGCACAGATTGAGTGATTCGAGGCAGCGGCCCGCCAGCTCGGGTGACATAGTTAAATCGATGCCAAATTGGGCGAGTAAATCTGACGAGCCCGATTTGCTCGAGACGGAACGATTACCGTGTTTTGCAACCTTGGCGCCAGCAGCTGCGGCGACAAAGGCGGCAGTGGTGGAAATATTAATGGTATTAAAACCATCGCCGCCGGTACCGACGATATCGATAATCCCTTGGCTACGGCTTGAAGCTGGATAGGGGAAAGGCTTAGCGGCTGCGCGCATCGCATCGGCGGCGCCACTGATTTCGGCAATGGTTTCACCGCGAACTTTAAGCGCCATTAACATGCCCGCCATCACGGTTTCATTCATTTCACCTTGGATAAGGGTGCTAAAGAGGCTGGCGGTTTGCTCGCGTGTTAATGCCTTGCCCTGAAACAAAATATCGAGCAGGGGCTGAATCGATGTTGCATTCATTATTGCGCTCCTGCGGTATTGTGGGCGATGTCTTGAGTCAAAAAGCTTAAGGTTTGGGTTAACAATGTGCTGCCCAAGGTCGTTAAGATGGATTCGGGATGAAACTGAAAACCGACTGCCCTGTGCTCGGCATGCAAAATCGCCATAGGCATATCTTCTGTGGTGGCAATAACATCAAGACAATCAGGTACTTTTGTGGCTACTAAACTGTGGTAGCGGGCGACAGGTAAGGGCGAAGGTAAGTTAGCAAACACGCCTTCACCATTATGGAAGGTGGGACTGGCTTTACCGTGCACGACAAAAGGCGCGCGCTCCACTTTACCGCCGTAATATTCCACCATGGCTTGATGACCTAGACAGATCCCAAGCATAGGCACTTTGCCCGCGACTTTGTCTATTAGCGCCATCATGGAGCCCGCTTCATGGGGCGCACCTGGGCCTGGCGATAAGACTAAGGCGCTAGGCTCGGTTTCCGCCAACAGCTTGTCGGCAATATAGTCGGCGGCAACATCGTTACGGTAGATCACCACTTCACAGCCAAGGCTTCTAAACTGGTCGACTAAGTTGTAGGTAAAGGAGTCGAAGTTATCGAGTAAATAGAGTTTCATCTTAGGCTCCTTATCTTGGTTGTTCAGTCGAAGTGGTCGCAGTTGCTTGATGGCTTTCATCCAAGCCTGCGCCCATCTTGATGGCAGAAATCACCGCCTGCGCCTTTTGGCGCGTTTCATCGGCTTCACTCTGGGGATCGGAATCAAACACCACGCCAGCACCCGCTTGGATATGGGCTACACCGTTTTTCACAAAGGCGGAGCGGATAACGATACATGTGTCCATATCCCCAAGGGCATTGAGGTAACCCACTGCGCCACCATAGCTGCCTCGGCGGGTCTTTTCCGCCTGACGTACGAGTTGCGAGGCGCGCACTTTCGGGGCGCCAACCAGAGTGCCCATATTCATACAGGCTTGGTAGGCGTGGAGTGCATCTAAGTCTTGGCGTAGTTGACCTGTGACGCGGCTGACTAAATGCATCACGTGGGAATAACGGTCGACTTTAAGTAACTCGGCCACTTTGCGGCTGCCGCTTTGGCTGATACGGGCGATATCGTTACGGGCTAAATCGACCAACATTAAGTGCTCGGAGAGCTCTTTTTTATCTAAACGCAATTCGAGTTCGATACGGCTATCGAGGTCGAAATCAATCTCGCCGCTGGCGGTTTTGCCGCGCTTACGGGTGCCTGCAATCGGGTAGACTTCGACCTGATTATTGCTGGCTTCATATTTCAACGCGCTCTCTGGCGAGGCACCAAACAGGGTGAAGTCATGGCCCCTGAAATAAAACATATAGGGGCTGGGATTGGTTAAACGTAGTGCGCGGTAAGCCCCTAAGGTATTTGGGCAGGGCAGGCTAAAACTGCGTGAGGGCACCACTTGGAAGATATCGCCCGCAATAATGTGTTCTTTTAAATCGATAACGGTTTGTTTAAAGGCCTCATCACTGATATTGACTTGCTCAGTCGCTGTTATCCCAACCAGCGCGGGCGCAGGTTCTATATCATTGGCTAAGGTTTGGCAGTCAGCGCTAATGTGGCTAGCTCGTTTGGCTAAGGCTTGGGTCACTTCAACCAGTTTTGCAGAACCTTCACTAAAATTGTGGGTGATGATTTCGGCTTGTTTCTGCTTGTGATCAATAAGAATTAAGGTTTCGGCAAGATAAAATAAATAATCAGGGCAATCATTTGCACCATTTGGTGCTTTAGGCAGTGGCTCCACTGTATCAATCAAATCGTAGGAAAGTACGCCACCTAAAAATAAGTCTTCGAATGCTGGCGTCTGACCACAGTCGATATGTTTAACAAACAAGCGTAAACCATCAAGTGGCGAGGTGGACTTTAAGCGGGCATCTTCGTCCTTAAGCTCAGTGTCTTTTTGTAGCGTGACCACTAAGTTGTGGCCATCGCGTTGGCATTGAGTTTGGCTTGAGCGAGCACTAAAAAATTGCTCGATGGGGGCAAGTAAACTGGCACCATTGTCGCTCAGTGCGCTAAAGCGTAAACAATACCCGTCGCAGCGGATCATCAGCGCCGCATGGGTCATCACCATGCTCTTAAGATTTTCCTTGCTGTTTATTTCTGCTGATTCCAACAACATGGTATGGGGCGCATCTTGAGTGATGTGTTGGTACAAACGCAGCGGATCGCTATGGTATGCCAAGGTGGCCTTGATCGTATGTGAACGTGCAAATGTCTGCGGAGGTGAGGGGAAATTCCCTCCGTCGGCTTGGGTAACCTGATTAAATGTCTTTAGGGTCATGCTGTTATCTCGCTTTTATCCGTTTACCGCGTTGCAGACATTTTTCGCACCAACAAAAAAGCCCGCATTTCTGCGGGCTTTTGTTGATTCTGTTACTTTCAAATGAGCACAGAGCTTCACACCACCCGCTACGTTGGGAAGTGCCACCACCAAATGATGTTGAAAGAAGCGTTAGTATGGGTCATTCAAAAGGGTCTCAATAATTCGTTAGTTGAGCTATAGAAAACATGAGCCTGAGGCGAAAGTCAATTGAATATTTTTCAAAATGATGGATTCATGTGGCTAACTCACTGTGTCAAATGCGGTTCCTGCTGGATAAAGTGTGAGATAAATGCACATTTCATCTTAAATTAACGTACAATAACGGCATGAATACTCAAAGCATCTTGGCTGACTTGCACAGCCACACGACCGCATCTGACGGTCATCTCACGCCGTCCGAGCTGGTCGCCAGAGCCCTTGAAAAGGGCGTGCAGTTATTTGCGATAACGGATCACGATACGGTTGCAGGCTTAAGTGAAGCCCGCGCCTTCAATCAAGCGCAGACCGAACCGTTAAAGCTGATTTCTGGGGTTGAGATTTCAACCCGATGGAATAGTTACGATATTCACATTGTGGCGCTCAATTTTGATGAAACCCACACAGAGTTATTAACGTTTTTAGAAAACCAGCGTGACTTACGTGAGCTTCGTGCCGAAGAAATCGGCCATCGATTGGCTAAAGCCGGGATCGAAGGCGCCTATGAAGGCGCAAAAGCAATTGCGGCAGGCGCAGCGTTAAGCCGTGGTCACTATGCTCGTTGGCTTGCCGATCACGGTTATGCGGTGGATATGCCCAGTGTATTTAAGCGTTACTTAGCCCGTGGTAAGACGGGTTATGTGCCCAATAATTGGGGCGATATGGCCAGCGCAATTAAGGTGATCCACAACGCGGGCGGGCTCGCGGTATTGGCACATCCGAGTGGTTATAAGCTGTCTGCCAAGTGGTTAAAGCGTTTAGTGCGAGAATTTAAAGAAGCAGGCGGGGATGCCATGGAAGTGGTGCTCGGCCAGCAAACGGTGGATGATAGGGCCAATTTAGTGGCGCTGAGTGTCCAAAATCAGTTGCTTGCATCGATAGGAAGTGATTTTCACTTTCCAAGCAATTGGATTGAATTAGGTAAAAATCTCTACCAGCCTCAAGGTATTGATTGGGTCTGGCAGTCGGGATCTTGGATGGAACGACCATGAGTCAATTTTTTTATGTACACGAAGTAAATCCACAGACACGTTTGATTAGTCAAGCCGTGGCTGTGCTGAAGTCCGGCGGCGTAATTGTGTATCCAACCGATTCGGGTTATGCCCTCGGTTGCATGATCGGTGAGAAAGACGCAATGACGCGCATTACTCGCATTCGTCAAATCGAACACGATCATAATTTCTCGTTAATGTGCCGTGACTTATCTGAATTAGCGACCTACGCCAAGGTGGATAATCAGGCCTATCGCATCCTAAAAAGTTGCACGCCAGGGCCGTACACTTTCATTTTTAAGGCGAGTAAGGAAGTGCCCCGTCGTCTGCAAAATGACAAGAAAAAAACCATTGGTATCCGCGTGCCAGACAATGTGATTGCCTTAGCACTGCTCGAGGCGTTAGATGCGCCGTTGATGTCGACCAGTTTAGTGATGCCAAACGCAGAATTTGCCGAGTCGGACCCTGAACATATTCGCGACCTGTTAGAGCATCAAGTGGATGTGATTATTCATGGTGGTTATTTAGGTGAAAAGCCAACCACTGTCATCGATATGTCGGAAGATGGGTTCGAAGTCCTGCGTGAAGGCGCTGGGGATGTGACTCCGTTTCTGTAAAATCAGGTTTGTCTTAGCGATAGTGTGTGGCAGCGTATGTTAGCCCGATAAAACCGTCATTTGGCAGTTTTATCGCCACTAAATTACGGGTATAATCGCGCGTTTGCGAAGAAGCGAGTCAACTCGACTTAATGAGACTGATACTGTTTGCTTGGGAATGGCGTTTTCAAGGTGATTGTTTTACATGGGGATAGCGGATGCAGGGCACGCAACAAAGTTTACCCTTAGCCGTTGTTCGTGGTCAGGCGATGACCGAAATGCCGCAGGATTTGTTTATTCCACCTGAGGCGTTGGAAGTGTTCTTGGAGTCCTTTGAAGGGCCGCTAGACTTACTTTTGTATCTGATCCGTAAGCAAAAATTAGATGTTGTCGATTTACCCATTTCTCAGATCACCGCGCAATATTTAGAATATATCGCGATGCTCACTCAGGCGCGTATTGAACTGGCCTCGGATTATTTGGTCATGGCGGCTACACTGGCCGAGATTAAATCCCGTCTGCTGCTGCCGCGTATGGTGGCGGAAGATGAGGTGGAAGAAGATCCACGGGCTCAGTTGATCCGTCAATTGAAGGCCTATGAGGTAATCAAGGAAGCCTCGCAAAAAATTGATGATTTACCTCGGCTTGAACGCGATGTGTTTCAAGCAATCGCGGCACCTTCACCAAATATCAAACCTTTGGTGATCCCGCCTGATGTATCGTTATTTGAAATCGCCCGCGCCTTTGGCGAGGTGCTTAAACGTATCGATGCCAATGAAGATCATCATGTTAAGCGTGAACAGTTATCGACCCGCGAGCGCATGAGCCAAATTTTAGCCATGCTTAATAGCGAGACGTTTACGCCCTTTGAGCGTTTATTCAGTGTCGAAGAAGGCCGCGCCGGTGTGGTGGTGACCTTTTTAGCGCTAATGGAATTGGTCAAAGAATTATTAGTGGAATTGTACCAAACAGAGCCGTTTTCAACTATTTATGTAAAGGCCTATTAATTGATGCAGATAAATCCAATTCAATTAAAACAGCTTATTGAAGCGAGTCTGTTTGTATTGGGGAAACCCTTGTCGGTGAAAATGTTGAAAGAAACCGTGTTGGCGGATTTCAGTGTTTCCAGAGACAAAATCAAAGCCGCATTGGACGAGTTGCAACAGGATTATCAGGAACGGGGTGTTCAACTTGTGAAAGTGGCTGGAGGTTATCGCTTCCAGACCTTGGAAGTCCTGAGTCCGTTTTTGCAACCCCTGTGGCAGGAAAAAGCACCTAAGTATTCGCGGGCAACATTAGAGACTCTGGCGGTGATCGCCTATCGTCAACCTGTGACCCGTGGTGATATTGAGCAGGTGCGTGGTGTGGCCATTAGTAGTCACATCATCAAAAGTTTGTCAGATAGACATTGGATTAAAGTCGTTGGCCATAAAGAAGTCCCGGGGCGACCCGCACTCTACGCCACGACCTTAGAATTTTTAGCCTATTTTGGCTTAGATACCCTCGCGGATTTACCCGCGCTTACGGATACTGAGTCATTGCAGGCGGTATTTTCGGGTTTGAAAGTAACGCCTGAACAGTCAGAAGAGCAAGATACTAATGAGTGAAAAATTGCAGAAAGTCTTGGCCCGTGCAGGCCATGGCTCCCGTCGTGAGATGGAGGCATGGATTGCTGCAGGCCGAGTTAGTATTGATGGCGTGATTGCCAATCTTGGCGATCGTATCGAAGCTGATGCAAAAGTACGTATCGATGGTCGAGCCATATCGCTCAAGTCCGCCGATGATGTGATTTGCCGCGTGCTGGCCTATCACAAACCCGAAGGTGAGATTTGTAGCCGTAAAGACCCTGAAGGTCGTCCAACCGTGTTTGACCGCTTGCCTAAAGTGCGTGATTCGCGCTGGGTTGCGGTAGGCCGTCTGGATATCAACACTTCAGGCCTATTGCTGTTTACCTCTGATGGTGAATTGGCAAACCGTTTGATGCATCCCTCTAACGAAGTTGAACGCGAATACGCAGTGCGTACCTTTGGTGAAGTGCCAGAGGCTGCGGTACAACGTCTGCGTACCGGCGTGATGTTAGAAGACGGTATGGCGCAGTTTGATGCCATTAAAGCCGCGGGTGGTGAGGGTATGAACCAATGGTGGCACGTGTGTTTACGTGAAGGCCGTAACCGTGAAGTGCGCCGTTTATGGGAATCCCAAGAGGTGCAAGTTAGCCGTCTTATCCGTGTGCGCTATGGTATGGTGGAATTACCTAAATCCTTACCCCGTGGTGGTTGGATTGAATTGCCCATTGAGCAAGTTAACTACCTGCGCCAATTAGCGGGCCTTGAACCTGAAACTCGTACTATGCTGGCCGCAGATAAACACAGCGTGGCCCGTGCGCAGGTGAAGAGTGCCAAAATTCGCCGCGCTGTACGTAAGCATAAAGTCACCTCAACGGGTAAACCGAAGCCAACGCGTCAACGTAGCTAATCGGTTTATGTTACCCAGTTAAAAGGCCGCTTGCGGCCTTTTTTGCTTTCTGTAGCCTATGGTTATGCTATAACAACAAGCCTAAAGATGACGAGGAGATGAACCATGGAATTAATATCGGTCAAGCGAATTTGGGCGCAAGGTGAGCATAATGCTTTTACCGATCTGGTGTTATACCAAGGGGCATTATTTTGTGTATTTCGAGAAGGCTCTGCTCACGTATCTCCTGATGGCGCTTTACGTATTCTTTGCTCCTATGATGCCGGGGAAAATTGGCAAAGTGTGGCGCTGCTGACTTCGGCTCATGCTGATTTACGGGATGGCAAATTAATTGAATTTCGAGGTGAGTTGTTGCTATTGGGTGGCGGTACTCAGCACGATAAATCAGGTTTACAGTCCTATCTTTGGCGCTCAAAGGATGGCGTACATTGGTCCGAACCACAGGCGGTAGCTGATAAAGGTTACTGGTTATGGCGTTTAACTGAGCATCAAGATGCACTCTATGGTGTGGGATATCGGGCGGGGCCTGATGGAGATACCCGTTTCTACAAAAGTGACGATGGACAGCTCTTTAAACCTTGGATGCCTGTTTTTAATGACCAAGGTTATGTAAATGAAAGTTCGCTTGTATTTCACCAAGGGAGTTGTTTTTGTTTATTAAGGCGCGATCCCGTGTGGAGTGACGAGTTTTTAGGTTTACTGGGTCACAGCTTGCCACCTTTCAAGCAATGGACTTGGCAAACACTCGATAAACGCATTGGCGGGCCAGTGCTGTTTGTCTATCAATCCCGTTTGATGGCGGTTGTACGTCTTTATGAAGGGAACATTCGCACTGCACTTATTGAAATAAATCAAGATACGGGCGCTATTCATGAGAGGCTCACGTTACCTTCGCAGGGCGATACTAGTTATGCTGGCATTGTTCTGAAAGGTGATCATCTTTGGGTGAGTTATTATTCAAGTCACGAGCAGGTATCGGTTCCCGATAATATTCAAGTCCAAAGTGATAACTTGCAAGAGAAGTCTAAAACGATGATTTACTTTGCTAAAATTAGACTCAGCGACTGAGTAAAAGTAAAGGGAACCATTCGGTTCCCTTTACTTTTATACCACAGCGTTTAGTGAGTCTTACTTACTGGGCATTGAATTGCTGACCGTTTATATCGCTAGAGTCCTGTCCCATTAAATACAGGTAAGTCGGCATGATTTCTTCGGCCGTTTTTAAATCCAATGGATTTTCGGCAGGGTATGCTTTAGCACGCATTTCGGTGCGCGTTGCGCCTGGGTTAATGCTGTTCACGCGGACTGAAGTGCCATCACATTCGTGGGCGAGTACCTGCATCATGCCTTCGGTGGCAAATTTCGAGAAGGCATAGGGCCCCCAGTAGGCGCGGCCCTGACGACCAACACTGCTTGAGGTGAAAATAATCGAGGCACTTGGTGCTTGGCGTAGCACTGGCAGTAATGCCTTGGTTAGCATCACTTGTGCGGTGACATTGACTTTAAGTACATCTTCAAGTGAAGGAATATCGATGTGTTCAAACGGACCGAGGGCGCCGAGTAAACTGGCATTATGCAGTAAACCATCTAAATGGCCGAACTGTTCGCTGATCGTGTCGGCCATATCACGGTAGTTTTGTTCGGTCGCACCTTTTAAATCCAGTGGCACAATGGCTGGCATCGGATAACCCGCTTGCTCGATAACATCGTAAACGGCTTCGAGTTTTTTAACGGTTTTACCGAGTAAAATTACCGTGGCGCCATGCTTGGCAAATTCGATAGCCGCCGCGCGACCAATGCCTGCTCCTGCACCAGTGACTAAAATAGTTTTACCTTTAAGTAAATCTTTTGCTGCTTGATATTCCAACATGAGCCTTTTATTCCTCTTGGCGAAAATGCCCGCCACTTCTAGAGTCGCTGAACTGCTAAACGCATGTTTCAAACAAATGAATGAAACTTTGTTATAAATAGCTAAAATCTTTGTGACAAACTTGTGGCTAACTCAATATTTTTACGTTAACTTGAAATGAGTTAGGGGCTAACATAAGCCCTATTAGTCATAGCTTTTGCGCTATTGTGACTAATTTCTTGGGGAAAACAAAACTATTACAACAAGATTTGGGGAAAAAAAATGAAAAGACTCATTTTGTGTGTTGCGATTGCATCAGCACTGGGCCTCACAGGATGTGGCGAGGACAGTTATAACGAACTCAAGGATAAGACGGAGCCGCTCATCCCTGAATCCCATATGGTATTCGACCCTGCTAACTCTAAAGTTCCTTTGCCAAATGACCTCCTGTTCAGCGGCACTAAGGATGGTACTTTATCTATACCGGGTGAAAGTTCTGGTAATTATACCGATCCTCAGATTGCACTCGGTGCATTAGATGGATGGTCAACTACGTCGCCCATTTCAATCGATATCGATTTAGCAAAAGATCATGATGGCACCCAGCTCACCCTGATGGCGGCATCTGTTGCCCAGCCGGGCGCGGTAAGAATGTTTGAGGCTACCGTGGGGGGCGCCTTGTCCTCTGATCCTGAGTGTAAAGCCAAACCGTCAGTATCAGCTTGTAAAGTAGGGGCTGAATTACAATTTGGTGTGGACTTTGTTTCTACTGCCTCAGGCAATAAAGTCGTCATTATTCCACTAAAACCGCTTAAAGCGGGTCAGTCTTATATTTATGCGACCACTAAGTTAATTCAGGATTCAGAGGGACGCGGCATTGCCCCTTCAACAACCTATGGTACGTTGAAGATGGATATCAATACGCTGCCTCTAGAAACGCCAGATCAACTGATGTTGCAAACCTTAATCAATAGTTATGAGAAGGGGATTGCTGCTGCACATAATGTTGATACCTCAACAATTACCTACTCTGGCTTGTTCACTACTCAATCAGTCGCAAATGTTTATGAAACCACAAAACTGTTGATGGCGAGGGGCGCTCCCTATGCACCTAGTTTTGCACAAATGCCGACTCCTACTGGGTTAACTGTGGCTCAGGCTGCGGGATTAAAACCAGCAGATGGTATGGCTTACGTGGTTTCAAATTTAGCGGATGTTTATACTGCAAAAATTAAACTGCCGATTTACGGTGATTGTTCTTCTGTCAGTTGTTTATCTGCAGAAGGTAAACCATTAATAAATGGGAGTTGGAAAGCCCAAGGCGATAGCCCAGTTTCTGTGCTATTAGCGCTGCAAGCGGGTACCTTAAGCCAAACTAACTTTGGTATGCAGGCTGTCGCTAATGGTATTGCTAACCCCGCTGATGCATTAGCTAATCCTTCGCTAATGGCAGGTAAAACCTGGCTATTAGACGATGGTACTGCGGTTGATAAAACCAAACATTTGACCAAATTTAACCCAATCCCTGCGATTAAAGGTTATGAAACGGTACCTGTACTGATTTCTATGCCTAATGCCACTAAACTCGCAGCCTTCTATCAGCAGCAAGGCTTAACCTTTACACCACCAACGTCAGGCTGGCCAATCACGATTGCGCTGCATGGTTTAGGTGGCGGTAAGGAAATGTCTTTAGCTTATGCGGGTTCTTATGCGGCCATGGGCGTGGCAACGGTAGCTATCGATATGCCTTTACATGGTGCTCGTTCATTCGATGCTAACGGGGATGGTATTTACGAAGTTTCGGCAACCGATCCCTCTTTTGGCAATGTGATTGGTACTCCGGATGCCTTTAAAAATGGTAATCCGTTAGTCTTTGTCAATATCTCAAGCACACTATCTGTGCGAGATAACTTCCGTCAGGCAACCATGGATCACCTTGGCGTGCGTTTAGCCTTAACTGGCTTAGCACAAGGACTTGCGCAGGCTAATCAACCACAAGTATTTGATGTATCTAAGATTAGTGCGCAGGGGTTAAGTTTAGGTGCGATTGTGGGAACCGATTTTGCTACCTATGCCAGCACGGGGATGAGAAATCCAACCACGGGTGAAGCCTTACCTAACCCTTATGTGATTAATGCGGCTTCTTTGGTTGCTCCTGCTGGTGGTTTAGCTGGCGCTTTTGCCGGTTCAGCCACCTTCGGTCCCGTACTGTTTAATAATGTCACTGCTTCGGCGACATTCAAAGCTTTAGTCGATAAGGCTAATACAGCAGGATATGAGCCAGGCAGCCCTGAATATGCGGCATTAGTTCAGGCTGTTTACGCACAATTTATTCCTACTTTTGCCTTTGCTGTGCAAACGGCGGTGGACTCAGCAGATCCGGTTAACCATGCTGGCATGTTAAAAGCAACAGGATTACCTGTGCACTTAATTGAAGTCGCCGGTGATGGTAATGGTAACTTAGCGGATCAAGTGTTACCTAATAGTGTCGATAACTTCCCATTATCAGGTACTGAACCGCTGATCTCGGCAATGGGTTTACCTTGCGTCGATGCTACGACGAAAGGGCTTGGTGTGGTGCGTTTTGCCAAGGGTCATCACAGTTCTATTGTTGACCCAAGTGAGAAGAGTTCTACAGATGGTATGGCAGCTGCGGCAACGGTAGAGATGCAGACTCAAGTAGCCACCTATGCATCGACTGCGGGTAAAGGTGAGGCCACTATTTACGTCACTGATCCAAGTGTGATCGCGACTTGTCCTAACTAATCCGAGTTAAATCCTAAAAACCCAGCCTTTGCCTGTCTCTCATACACAAATCCCTGAACAATGCTCAGGGATTTTTTTTGAACTCATTCCCCGCATTGTGATCAGATCGTCTAGGGCTAAATATTCGAGGCGATTATGATGAAGATGATGGATCC
>NZ_JAKZGV010000068.1:0-17742 GCF_022557375.1 Shewanella sp. MM_2022_3 | reverse complement strand
ATTTGATAAATTTCTAAATGAAATTAGCTCACTTTCTTGCTGTGTTACTTCTATATTAAAGGGTAGGTTTTCTGGTATGCCTTCTGAAAATGCTATGTTAGACAGCATAAGACTCATGGCCAACAGAATGAAGTTAAACTTTTTCAATTCTAAATCCTTTTAAAATGACTATTTGGCAAGTTTGCATTCTTGTACGTTTTTCATGCCTTCTGTATCAGATACGGCTTTTATGCCTGCGCCACCAACAAAAACACCCATCTTGATATATTGCTCGAAGAAGTAATTTTTACCCCCTTCTGTTTTCACTGTTAAATCATTTTCGCTGAACTCAGATTCGGTCGATAACTTCTGCTCACCAGGATCAACTTCTTTGTAAAAATAAACTTTGTTTGCTGACTCACCAATTAGATTACCATTAATGTAGATATTTTTCTTCAGTGCTTGTCCTGCAAAACTATTACGGTAAATATAGATGCCACTTTTATTTTCAGCCGGTTTTTGGAAGGTTTTTAATTTAGTATCTTCCTCCTTCGATGCCATCGGCACTGAAGCACAACCTGAAAGTAATAGACAAATAGTTAACATGGGGGTAAGTATTTTTTTTAACATCATCAATCCCTTATAAATATTAATCAAAAGTACGTTGCAAACCTTCGGTATCAACTTATACCGATAGGTGTCGCACTATTTTCTGTTATCAAGGAGTGGTGTTGCGCGGGAGAAGCATAGATAAAATATCATCCTGACACAAATTCACACTATAGCGCTGACTAAAGCTCGGTCTAAAAAGGCTTTCTAATCAGCATGCTAAAGTATTCTATCCCTGATGAAGTGCAATATAACTGAAGTTGTAACAATAGGCTACAGGTTTGCAACTTAAGTCTTAAAAATATTTAAAGATGTCAAGTCTTCTGTGCTGATGATTGGTTTTACCCTGATGCTAATATTCCGAACCGTGAGACGCTGAAGCTGATCGTAGTTATTGAGTTGCCTATATCAATATCGCTATGGATAAAACCAACACGAAAAATATAGGCAGCTTATTTAGTAATGGCTTATTGATAGACGCCGCAGGCATAATGTAGTTCATAGCTATGGCTATATATTTCGAGGATATTGCCAAAGGGATCTTCCATATAGATCATGCGGTAAGGTTTTTCGCCTGGATAATAATATCTTGGTGCCTTCATGCGTTTCTTTCCTCCAGCAGCGACAATTTTTTCCGCTAACTCTTCCAGGTTTGGATCTTGAACACAAAAATGGAATACGCCTGTTTTCCAATATTCAAAGTTGTTTTCTGGGTTTACTTGATTGGCAAATTGGAATAGCTCGACGCCAATTCTGTCGCCTGTTGATAAATGAGCAATTTTAAAAGATCCCCAATTGGGACCAAATACATCACTACACATTTCACCAATAGCCGAATTATCCTCGATAATTTCAGTGGGTGGCATGATTAAATACCAACCGAGAACCTCAGTGTAAAATTTAACGGCAGCATCGAGATCGGGAACTGAAATGCCAATATGCGAGAAAGTACGTGGATAAGGTTTGCTCATGTTAACTCCTTACTGAGAATGGAATAAGTACCAATGAAGTTGAACCATCACCGCCTCATTGGGTATAGCGTTAGTGTATGAAGTTGACTTGAATAATAAAAATTATCATTTTTTCTTATTTTGATAATTTATGGTTATTATTGGTGGGGGTAGTCGATTCGGGAATGTTTATGCTTAATCAACAATGGTTAGCCACGTTCGTCACTCTCGTTGAGGTCGGGCACTTTACTCATACGGCTAATAAACTGTTTATGACACAGCCAGGGGTTAGCCAACATATTAAAAAGCTTGAAGAACAAGTCGGTGTGCCGCTATTACTTCGAAAGGGGAAGCGGTTTGAGTTAACAGAGGCCGGAGCCATGCTTTATCAGCATGCCCGACAATATCAGCACGCCGAAACAGAACTGCTCGCTCGTATACAAACGGATAATGCCCATGCGGGTGAGTGCCGATTTGGCTGTTCTGGGGCGATAGCAAGTTTG
Source organism: Shewanella sp. MM_2022_3 (assembly GCF_022557375.1). NCBI lineage: Bacteria > Pseudomonadati > Pseudomonadota > Gammaproteobacteria > Alteromonadales > Shewanellaceae > Shewanella > Shewanella sp. MM_2022_3. The sequence continues at coordinate 15,701 of NZ_JAKZGV010000068.1, read as the reverse complement.
CTCTATCCGCATTTTATAAAGAGACAAATTCAGTATCCCGGATTGAATGTGATGCTAGAGGCGGCGCCTAACCAACGCATAGTGTCGGGCATTTTAAATAACCAGCTCGATGTGGGCATAGTCACTAAGCGCACAGATGAAGCTGAACTCAGTTATCAAGCCATAGGCTATGCGGAGTTAGCTTTAGTGCTGCCAAGTCAGTATCGAAGTATGCCGTTAGATAGGGAACGCCTTGAACAAATAGGCTTTATTGATCATCCCGATGGACAATATTATCTGCAACAAGTCCTCAGGGCCAATTTTGGCGACGCTGAAGCGACACTCATTGCCCGCGGGAGTAAGCGACACGCGAGTGGCATCGTCCAGCAGATCCCACGTAGGGGATATGTTAATCAGCTCAATCAAATCTTACTGCCAGTCGCTAAAGGCATTGGTTTTACTGTGCTTCCTTTGAGTACGGTCAACGCCTTTATACCTAGGGAGAGTCTATGGGCGGTAGAACTTGAGCAAAAAGTGCAGGAGTCGTTGTATTTAGTGCATAAAAACACTCGACCTTTACCTTCTCGCTTTGAGGCATTTATTGACTTAGCGATTCGTCTGATAGCCAACGAATAGCGGCTAAAAATTCCCTGATGAATGTGATTGTTTGGCTTGTCATACTAAAAATGGCATTGTTTTCAGTATTGATAATTGCAGTTAGAATTTTTATTAGTATTAAGTGCTTCATCGATGAATTTTTTAGTGTATAAAAAATATAGAAATATTTTGCGAATTAAGGCTAAAAAGTGCTGATATTGCTGATAAAAGTCGTGTTCAGTTCTATTCCTTTCGGCATATACCTCTTATACTTAGCCTCAACCCTGTGCCGTAGCACATTCGACTTATTAACGACTCAGTGAATTCTACATGAAGATCCCTTCTCTGCTTGGTAGTTTTATCTTGGTATGCAGCAGTTTAACTGTTGCCGCGACAGCGCATTCAGCCGATTCGGCCTCTGTCACTACAAAAAGCACCGCCACTAAAGCAACTTCTGCTAAAAAAGCCCCTGCTAAGCAGGAGGTGGCAGCTAATAGTGCATTAGTCGTTGATCTTAAAACTAATGAAATTCTCTATTCCAGTAATCCCGATGCCGTAAGGCCCATTGCCTCCGTGACTAAGCTAATGACCGCGATGGTAACCCTAGATGCTAAGTTACCTATGGATGAAAAGCTTACTATCAATATCAATGATACTAAGGAAATGCGCGGCGTATATTCGCGGGTGCGTATTGGCAGTGAAATTAGCCGTAAAGAAATGTTATTGCTGACATTAATGTCATCTGAAAACCGTGCCGCCGCAAGTCTTGCCCACCATTATCCCGGTGGCCATAAAGCTTTTATTAAAGCGATGAATGCTAAGGCGAAAGCCCTAGGGATGAAAAACACTCGCTATGTAGAGCCTACTGGATTGTCAGAGAAGAACGTCTCGAGCGCGCGGGATTTGGTGGTGTTACTAAAGGCTAGCGAAGGCTATCCCATGTTAGGCCAGTTAAGCTCGACCGAAAAGAAAACCGTAACCTTTGGCAAACCAAAGTACAGCCTCGATTTTAGAAATACCAATCGCTTGGTTTATAAAGATAACTGGAATATCCACCTCACGAAAACGGGCTTTACCAATGAAGCAGGGCACTGCTTAGTGATGCGTACCGAAATGGCCAAACGCCAAGTGGCCTTTGTTGTGCTCGATGCCTATGGTAAGTATACCCATATGGCCGATGCTAACCGTTTACGTACTTGGTTAGAAACAGGCAAAGTCACTCCGATCCCCGCGGATGCTAAGCAATATAAGAAGCAGCGCAATCAGCAGCAATTTGCTAAGGTCAGCGAGACCTAAGACAGGCGTTTCCTGCTTATCCATGTCCCGTCACAGGATAGGTTGACCGTTTTTAGGCCAGAATCGTTCTGGCCTTTTTATTGTCATTTTTCTAGCACTTGTGTTGTAGATGATTGATAGGCTTAACTAAAAGTCAATCAATCACACCGTAGAGGGTGCGTTGCGTGGCGATACACCGTATTATTGGCAGGTTTTTCTCTCAAGGATGATATGCGTGTGGCGTTAGTCTTAAAAAAACTCCAGTTGATCTATGTGCCCTTTATACTGCTCTGCCTGCTATTTGTCTCAGGCTACAGCTTGCTCCATTGGTTGTTGATTATCGAGTTCCAACTGCTGAGCATTGACGAATCGATTATCAATTTCTGGCTGCCGCTGATATTGCCTTGGCCCTTGCTGTTTTTCTACTTAAGACCTCGGCTTAAGTTATTCCGCTTTACCAAGAGTAATAGCCGTTTTATCTATTTTGTGATTGCCGTGCTGTTGCTAGCCGTGCCCACTATCGTGGCGCAGGAATACCTTAATAGCGCAACGGGCAAGTTGACTCAACTCGAGTCCATCAATGCACTATTACACCAGCCGCAAACCAAGTATTACCAATTAAATCAGTTTTATATCGATAAAAAACATATCGGCGTACAGCGCAATATTGAGCCGATTGGCAAGGGTAATAGTGAGCTGCGTATGAGCCTGTATATTGCGATGCCGATTTTTGCTAAACGTAACGAGAGTTGGTTGGTCGGTGCTAAAGCCTTGGCATGGTATGGCAAAGTTTATGAGAAAACGATCAGTAATAGACTCGAACCGCAGCAGAAAGAAGCGCTATTTCAAGAGTTTATTCATCAGAGTCAGCAGGATTTTAATGCCTTTAAGCCTGAAGACTTTGTCTATCTTGACCGTATCGGCCCGTCGACCCGCTACACTCAGCTACTGACCGCTGCTCAAAAAAGCGCAGTATATTTCGATGGTTATCAAACTGTCTTGATGCCAGTGAATAAGCCCTTCGAGGCGCGTAATGGCCATAAATTAGCGTGGATTATCGCCTGGTTAAGCTTTGCTGCCATTGTGTGGTTACTGATGAGCTTGATGCTAAAACTGGACGAGACACAGGCATCTCAGGCTTTGGTGGCGCAGCTAAGCATAGAAAAACCTAAGGCAGAGCTTTATGGCTTTTTGGCTGAATTTAAACCTCGGCAGGGTTTTGTTATCACGCCAATCTTGCTTTATATCAATAGCTTGATATTTATGTTGATGGCCTTTGCTAGCCAGCACTTTATCGCCTTTCCAAACAGTCTGTTGCTCGATTGGGGCGCAAACCTTCGCCAGTTGGTTTTGGATCAACAAGTTTGGCGGTTGATCAGCAATGTGTTTTTACATGGCGGCCTGATGCATTTGGTTTTTAACTTATACGGACTGTTTTTTGCGGGGATGTTTTTGGAGCCTCTGCTGGGTAAATGGCGTTTACTCGGGGTCTATTTATGTTGTGGTTTAGTGGCGAGCATTGCCAGTATTAGCTGGTATGAGGCGATGATCAGTATCGGTGCCTCGGGCGCCATTATGGGATTATTTGGGGTGTTGATCATGTGGATTTGGTTGGGCTTATTGCCCTTGGCGGACAATATGCCACTCGCCCTGAATCTGACCCTATTTGTTACTGCAAGTCTTGTGATGGGGCTCTTTGGCGGCGTGGATAATGCCGCGCATCTTGGCGGTTTGGGCTGTGGATTATTGCTTGGGAGCCTGCTACGGCCAAATAAGATGCAACCGTAGGCCAATAAAAAGCCGAGGTAAATCCTCGGCTAATGGGTTTTACTATTAAATGTAAGCGCTATTTAGGCGTGCTCAAACATCAGGAAAAGGTACACAATAAACAGCACTATATGGGTCGCACCATGGAGAGCATTGGTTCTACCGCTGCTAAAACTGACTTTGCAGACCATTAAACTTGTGGCTAAAAGCACCATATCCGCCGCAGAAAGGCCTAAGTGTACCTCTTGATTTATCACACTTCCGACAATCAATACTGCGGGCACGGTGAGAGCTATGGTGGCGAGCACTGAACCAAAATAGAGGTTCATCGCCCGCTGCAGTTGATTATTGAGTGCAGCCTTAAAGCCACCTACGGCCTCTGGAGATAAGATCAAACAGGCGACAATAAAGCCCCCCAGTGCTGGCGGCGCCCCGAGAGAGGCCACGCTGTAATTAATGGGCATAGCAAGGGTTTTGGCGAGCAGAATCACCACCAGCAAATAACCAATCAACAGCATAGTGTGGTAGATATTACTGCGCAGTATGCCGTGATGCTCTTCGTGGTCCTCGTGGTCGGCATCGACAAAGAAGTGGCTATGGCTCTTAGTTTGGATCACCAAAAAGATGCCATAGAGCAAAATCGAGATGATGATGAGCATCCAAGACATGGGCTTGGACATGCTGCCAATGGTGCCGCCCTCTGTAAAGTTAGGTAGCACTAAACAGAGCAGGGCGAGGGGAATAATCGCCACTAAATAGGATTTCACCCCATCTAAATTAAAGTGCTGGGTATGATAGCGCCAGCCACCAAGTAGCAGAGTGATACCAACTAAGCCATTGGTAATAATCATGACTACGGCAAACATGGTATCCCTTGCCATCACTGGATTTGGCTCGCCCGTTAACATCACCGAAGAAATCATCACCACTTCGAGTGAAATTACCGACAGGGTTAAAATCAAAGTACCGTAAGGATCACCGAGCTTGATGGCAAGCGCATCCGAGTGACGCACCACGGAGAAAATCGCCCAAGTTACCACTCCGAGTAGGGCAAGTGAAACGGGAATATAGGTTGAGAGAGCCGTGCCATCGGCGAGCAAACTATCACCGCCAGTCTTGAAGAATGCTAACGTGAGTATTCCGAGTAGCAGGGCAAATTCGTCTTTGATAAATGTCTTCATAGGCAGTTGATCCAAAGCGGAAAAAGGCCGTTAGTATAGACATTGGTTATGGCACACTTTGCATGAATATTCTTTTAGATTTGGGGTTAGGCATAAAATTTTGAGCGAGATCGCTTTTTTATTCAAAACCCCAGTTATCGATTAATACCTTTTGCTTAGCCGATTTTGCGAGTCACAAACTAGGCAAACTGCATGCAAGCTAACGCAATTTCTTAGCCATGGTGCTCGGTATTGATCAACTTGCCGAGCTGATCGTAATGATTCCAATCTCCCGCTTGGCGATCGGCAAGATAACTGCCTTCACTGCGTTTTTCGCCATTGGGCCAAAACTGTTGCCATAAACCTTCCCGGCGATCCTTCAGATAAGTGCCTTGTTCGGCGAGTTTGCCATTAACATGGTAATAGCTAGCTTCGCCTTCTTTCTGACCCTTTAGCCAAGTTTCACTCAGTTTAGGGTTACCATTTTGGTGGTATTCCCTGCGCTCGCCGTCGAGTTCGCCTTTTGTGTATTGGGCTTCGAGTTTGAGCTGGCCATTGCTGTAATACTCTTTGCTGCTGCCATGCTGCTGATTATCTAAAAATTCGCTGCTGGCGGCTAAAATGCCATCCTCATACCAGCTTTCCCATAATCCTGTTTGCAGGCCTTTATCCATAGTGCCGCTAAGTTTAAGCTGGCCATTATTGGGATAATATTCGGCATAGGTGCCCGTTTTATCATTGCTATCATAGGTTTCTAAGCGATAAACCACTTGTTTAAAGCTGTAGTACTCGCTAGTGCCGTGGCGTTTATTATCTTTCCAGTAGGTTTTTTGGCTGATATTGCCCTCGGGGATCGCGCCGTAGGTTGGATCTTTGGCTTCATAGCGGTAATCAATCCACAGGCCAGTTTTTTGATTATCCTCGTATTGGCCGGTGACGCGGCGGCGACCTTGGTAATATTCGGCGTAATCGCCATTGAGTTTGCCGTTAACAAAGGTTTGTTCTTTTTGCTTAAGGCCAGAAGCATATTGGACCCAAAGGCCTTCTTTTAAGCCTGCTTTATATTCGCCTTCTTCATTAAGGTCGCCATTGTAGTACCAGCGACTAAAGTGGCCGTCTAGGGGATAACTATTACTGTTATCCGCTTTGCTGCGGGCATAGTGAGCAAGTTCTTTCGGTTTGCCATTATCATAAAAAGACTCGTATTTACCGACCCAAGCGCCCTCGATACGCTCGCCGCGCTCATTGGCTGTGCCATCTTGGTAAAAGGATTCAGAGCGGCCGGTGAGTTTGCCATCGACATAAACATCTAAGCTGCGGAGCTGGCCATTGGTGTGGTAACGGCGAAATTCTCCGTCACGTTGACCTAGCTTCCATACCTCTGCGGTTTGCAGTTTACCGCCGTTATAGCGCTCAAATAATCCATCCTTTAAGCCCATGTTGTAGCTGCTTTTTTCGATAAGATTACCGTCCGCATCATATCGCTCTGAAGGGCCGTGCAACGGATATTGACCATTATCAGCCAGTTGCGAGTCCTGGTAGGTGCGCAGTTCTTTAAGTTGGCCATTAGGGTGAAAGTACTTTTGCACGCCTGCGAGCATATCCTGCTTGTAGTTCAAATCGCTGGTCAGTACGCCCTCAAGGCTAAAGTACTGCTGGCGTCCCTCTAACACATCATTGAGGTATTGCTCTTCGACTTGGAGTTTGCCCAGTTCATTAAATTGCTGGCACTTACCGTGGCGCAGCCCCGCTTGATAGTGGCACAGGCTCGCCAGTTCACCACTGGGGTAGAAGGTGCGTTCTTCACCCTCAAGTTTATCAAGATTAAATTGGCTAGCACTGGCTTTGGTGCCGTCATCGAAAAAGGTTTCCCATAATCCTTGGCGACGACCATCAGCATCAAAACGGCCGCTTACGACCACTTGGCCTTCGGAGTTTTGTTCAAGATAGGGGCCGGTGAGTTGGTTATTGGCGTAGGTTTGGCTTTGGGAGAGGGTGCCGTTTTCATAAAAGCTTTCCCATTTGCCGTGGCGAAGGTTATCAAGATAACTTTCTTGTGCCTGCAATTTACCGCTGGGGAAGAAGCGCTTAACTTGGGATTTTTGGCCATTTTGGTAGACAGTGCTTTGGTTAACATGGCCGTTGGGGCTAAATTCTTTCCATTCGCCAACGGGGACGCCCTTAGCAAATTGTTGTTCTTCGGTTATCGTGCCATCTAAGTCGAACAGCCGCCAAGTACCATCTTGGTAGCCCTGTTGGTAATTACCTTCAACGATTCTGCTGTTATTAGTATGAAATACTTGCCATTTCCCATTCGGTATCCCCTGCGAAAATTGCCCTAAGGTATAGCCTTGGTTATCGCGAACGATGGCGATATCGCCATTTAACGGCATGCCAGTGGCGAGATTGTAATAGCTGGGGATCCCGTTCTGCTGGCGGATTTCGACCATCATGGAAGATAGATTTTGCGCTGCCAGAGCATGGACACTGACTAGGCTGGCTGCGACAGTCGAGAGGCTGATAAAGCGAAATGGCGTATAGAACATGCTGATTCCTTGCTCTGGGTCTTAAGGCCAAGGTATGTGCGGCCTATGTAAGAATCCTAATTTTAATTATCTATTGCGCTGTGCACTCAATGCAGTGCACAGCGTCTAGGCTTAAGCTAAAACGTTGAGAAAACAGGGTCAGGAGTCACTACCGGCGGCGGTGTTTCCTGATTTAAAAACTGGCCATGATTGTAGCGATTAATCACCTCTATCCAGCCATGCTCCTCAAACTCGTATTGCTTACCATCAAGCCTGCCCTGATCGTCATAATTGGCGATTTGGAGCACATAATCCTCAGATGAGCGCAGTTCCCAATGGCCGACTTGTTTACCTTGATCGAAGCGACCATACCAATAACGTCTTTCAGGATTGGGTATTGGGCGGAAGCCGTACTCACCATCGGTAAATATCCAATCGCCATCCTGTTGACCATTGCGGTATACGCCTTTTTCATACAGTTGACCATTGTTGGCATAACGTTGCACTAAGCCGTCGGGGTTGCCATGATTAAAGTTTATTAATTCAAGCAGTTGCCCTGAACTTGTCTCATTACGAAACTCGCCATGGAGTTCACCATTGTCATCATAGCTAAAGGTGAGGCTGGCATCTTCTTGCTGCTTCTTCCATTTGCCCGAGGGCTTGTCATTGGTATATTGCCCCTGTTCAGCCACCCAACGCTTACCCGTTTCATGGTCGAATTTCACCATTTCATAGGGGCCTTCACGCTTGCCTGCGTTAAAATGCTCGCGGGTGATAACGTCTGTGCCACTTCGGCTCTTGACGGATTCGACATACAAGCCAGTCAATTTTTTATCGAGTTCCTCGCGACGATTCACTAATTCGCCTTGCTCGTAGTCTTCGCTAAGTGACCAGTTTTTGAGTAGATCGTTTTCTGTGCTCTCAATCAGTTGGCCTTTACTAAAGCGCTGCTGTTTACGATAAACCCAACGATTACCTTGGTATTTGCTGTCGGTGGTTTTTTTAATTTGCCCTTGTTCATCGTATTCAATGGCTTGGAGGGCATCACCTTTATCGTTAGTCAGTTCCTTTAATTGGATCTGACCATTCTCATAGTAAGTTAGTTGCTCACCAACCTTATAATCAGCTTGATATTGGTAATGGCGTTTGACGTTGCCATTGTCAAAATACTCAAAATAGTCACCGTGCCTTTTGTCTTTAACATACTCTTGGGTCGAGATGACTTGCCCATTTAGGCCCCAAGTGGTCTCAGTTCCTTGCAATAGACCATCAACGCGATGCTCTTCACGATTAAGTTTGCCAAGATTAAAATATTGACTCACGCAGGTTGGGTCATTGCAGATCTTGGCGGTGACTTCACCTTCGGGGCCAAAATGTTCGCTGATGCCGACTTCTTGGCCATCTTTAAAGGTGGTTTTGTAGCGGATATTGCCACCATTCCAATAACCCGTTTCTAGACCTTGTTTCACACCATTTTCATAGTGCGATTCAACATACAGTTGGCCAGTGGCAATGTATTTTTTAAGCAAGCCATGAAGTTGGCCTTGCTCGTTACGAAAGCCTTGCTCGTACGGCTTGCCATCCTCAAAGTAACATTGATATGCACCGCGAAATTGTTCGCTGGTGAGTTTGTTACCGATCTTGTTATCGGCGAGGGCACTGGCGCAAAAAAGCATATCTTTGTTTTTGTAATAAACCTCAGCCTTATAATGGCCGTCGATCACTTCGGTCGATTGTTTTAGATAGTACTGAGCCTGTTTTTCATCTTTGACAACCTTCCAATGGGCATCGAGTAACACCTTTTCCGCATTGGCATGGGTACTGATAAGTACGAGTGCTCCTAGGAGCAGTTTTACAGTAAATGGACGCATAACCGCTCCTTAAGGCAAAGGTTTAAAGGTGAATTCATAGGGGATATCGCTGGGTTCTTTGGCTATCGTCATATAACTCACCTTGGCGGCTGGGCCTGCAACACTCAAATAGCGCCCATCGACTAGCACCTCGTTAATCGGCAGCTGAGTATTTTCGGGGAGTCGAATGGTTAACAGATTGCCTTGGGCATCTTCGACCTTAAAGTAATTGTTAAGATTGCTACTCGGCTCATTGCCATATCCCGTTTGCGTCAGCCAAGATTGTAAATCGATTAACCAAGGGCGGTCTGTCGCGGCCAGTTCTAAAGGCTGCCAACTGATATCACCTTGGCAACGGATCTTACCCTTGATCTGTTTATCGTAGAAAAACTGCCGCACATGATCCGGAGTCATCAACATATAGGCACTGCCGCTTAGGGCATTGGGAACAAACTGCCAAGTGACGGGATTTTTACCCTCATTAAAACCTTGTTCTATTTCAGGTTTACAGGCTGTCGCCAAAGCCGCTGACATGGGAATAGATAGATTATGGCCATTGTCAGACACCAGTTTTATCCCTTGGATCGTATTGACCTCATTTTTAGCGCTATCTAGCGTCGGATTGGTGAAGCTACCTAGGCTGGCGTTACCAAATTCGGTGGGAGGATTTGCCAGATTTTTGTTGTACTCGGTAAATTGTACAAAGCGAATCGTCTTGGTTTGAGTCAACTCCGGCTGGGGTTGTTTCTCGATTAACACCACGGTTTTTGGGGTCTCATCGAGCTTGAGTAACAGTGCGTTGCTGGTGAGGTGATGTGGCTCATCGGCCCCAATTAATTGCTCTAGCAGTTCCTTTTCGGTCGCCGTTAACCAGGAGGGATAATTACCTTCGCGACGGGCCTCCGCGATCATGCCTTTAAACTGCTGGAAAGGCAGGTTAATACTCTGATCCTCACTCTGTTTTGATATGACTTTAAACAGTTTCGCCTCGGCATCGAGCACCTGGATTGTTAGGCTGGCATCGCCAAAGGTGTAAGGTGTTGCCAGCAATTCATCCCACGACTTTTCGACGATCTTATTCGTCTGTGGGATAAGCGTTAGCTTGGCATTAATATGGTCTATCTGCTTGAGTTTATTCGCAGTGTTATCCCACCCCGTCGCAATAATATCGGTTGCAGATTCAATCGAGGGATTATAATTCCTCGCCCAACCTCTACCGTGCTGCCAGAAGTGAATGTCAATCGGTTTACCGTTAGCATCAAAGGCGCTTAAGTCCTCATAACGTACATCGGCTTCCACATATTGCGGGCTCATATTGTGGACAAAGCGCAATTGCAGATCTTCAGGGGTATCAGTACCCCAAGGGCCAACATTATCTAAAATACCTTGCTGCTCAGGTAATAAGGATTTAATAAATGCCTCATTATTGGGGCGATACTCCTGCGGTACCTCGCTAATGCGGTATAGCTCCTTTTGTTGATCATCCCTATCGCGCTCAGCATCAAATCTATCATCGGCATGCCATAGCGTGCTCATGATATACGGCCTATCCTTAGTCGCCATCACGGTACGGTGGGTGAAAGTGCTGCCTTGGCGTTCTTCCCGTTGAAAAAACGCCATGCTCTCTAACCAACCGGTTTTACGGTTAACTTCTAACTTGCCATAGGCCTTATACTTGCCTTTTTCACCTTGTAACACGGCGATTAATTTATCTTCACTGACCTGCTCAACCGTCCAAGTTAAGCGCCCATCCATGGGGGCGCTTGTGCTGTAACCAACGCGAGGCTCAAGCGCTACAGGCAAGGTTGGGGCTTGTTTAAACAAGTTATTAAGATTTTGCCAGCGCTCAAATAACTCCTTGATATCTTTTTGATCCATCTTGGCAATGGGGGTTAATTGACGGACTTCACCATTGTTAAATTCCACATTAAAGCCATCTTTAACCAACTGAGCGATTTCATTAGATTTGGCTTTTGGGTCGATATTACTTACCGGGATCGGCATGCCATAATCGCTAATTTGCAGCAGGTTAGGTTGGATAAAAAAGCGGGCATTATGGGTTAGTGGTGTGGTTAAGCTGGCCGCCTTACCTTCTGTATCTTGTAACTGGTAATCCAGCAGCAATCGTGCCTGCAACACTTTACGAGTTTCGAAACCATCGTTGAGGTGTGAAGTAGAAATAATCTGATACTCGCGCGAAGCGGGAATACTTGCTGACTTATCAGAAACCTGATTATCGCAAGCCGTTAACCCAAGCGTGAGCGTGACAGTGGTACAAAGTACCCTGCATATCCCTATAGCCATTTGAACTCCATTAGTAACTTATGTTATTGAAATGTAATGATATTAGTATGTTGTTTGGCGACATTATACACAAAAATGCCCCTAGGGAATAAAAAGCTCACGCCAATTTGGGCGCATGATCAACCATAAATTGGCTATTGATGAGTGGAGAATTATTAAATAGGCGGCACAAAGCTAATTGCCCTGATAAGCTCTCATCCTTTACTCTTGGTAAGGCCGCTAGATAACTCACAAGCTAGGGAATATAAACCAGTGGTTAGCTTGTTAAATGGAGAAAGAACGATGAGCCCAGATCATAAGCCAGAACTAACCACACCACCTTTCCCTGTCATTCCTCAGGAAGCCTTTGACTGGTATGACGAATATGCCCACGGCATTATCGACCGCCGTGAGTTTATGGCTCGCCTTGCGGGCCTAGTGGCACTGGGTTTTACCATGACCACGCTGACGGGCGCACTAATGCCTAATTACGCCTTAGCCGAGCAAGTCTCCTTTAACGATCCCAGCATTCAAGCCAGTTATGTGAAATTTCCATCCCCCGATGGTTATGGTGAAGGTCGCGGTTATTTAGTCTTGCCAAACGCGTTGCTGATCCCAGGCCAAAAGGCGGGCGATCCTAAGACCTTAGATCTCAGTAAAAAAGCCCCTGTGGTATTGGTGGTGCACGAGAACCGAGGCTTAAATCCCTATATCGAAGATGTGGCCCGCCGCTTAGCGGCCAAGGGTTATATCGTCTTTGCCCCCGATGCGCTTTACAGCCTTGGTGGATATCCTGGTAATGATGATGCGGGCCGCGCCATGCAAGCGAGCCTTGATAGAGCTAAAATCGAGCAGGACTTTATCGCCGCCGCGCATTTTTTAAGGGCGCACCCGCAGAGTAATGGCAAACTCGGTGCCGTCGGTTTCTGCTTTGGTGGTTATATCGTCAATATGCTCGCCGCCACCATTCCCGATGAGCTTGCGGCAGGCGTGCCTTTTTATGGCACACCCGCAGCAACTGAGCTGCGTAGCCGCGTGAAAGGCCCGTTGATGTTGCAATTTGCCGCATTAGATCAACGGATTAACGATACATGGGCCGAGTATGAAACCCAATTAAAGGCCAATAAAGCCGAGTATATTGCCTACCTTTATCCGAATGTGAATCACGGTTTCCATAACGATTCCACCGCCCGTTATGATGAGCAAACGGCTGAGCTCGCATGGACAAGAACCTTAGATTTTTTTGGTAAACATTTACTCGTATAAGTCCATTTGGCGCTATTGCAACGCTTGAAAGGTGGATGTTTCTTGTGTTACCAACTTGTAGGTGATTCATTGTTTTATACGCGAGTGGGATCAAAATACTTGCTATCAGTTCCCATCTCGCTAGAATGCCCGCTCGAATACCTTTAAGTAGAGGCGCGCTGCCTATGACTACTTGTGCGGAGGGTGATGCCGCAGATGTACAAGGAAAGGAGTCAGCGCCGAAGTAGCCAGGTCATCAAACCGAGCTGCTGGTTTTGCATCAAATAGGTGCAAGACTGCCATAGTCATCCACTATGGAGCGCTACCTGAAGGGGCTGAGGAGTAATACCTCCCTATAGGTTTTGTTTCTTTATCCTCTCGGTAGATCTCCACCCGTTTTTTGGTGAAAAGAGATCATGGACATTAGTCATTTTGCTGACTCAGGTTGGTCAGTACTTCCCCCTTTGTTAGCCGTCGCCTTGGCGATCATCACACGTCGCGTACTGTTATCCCTTGGCGTAGGGATTGTGGCCGGCAGTTTGTTGCTCAATCAGTTTTCTCCCCTTGATTCATTGCACTATATGTTCAATACCGTGCTGAAGATTTTTTGGGTCGATGGCGCACTTAATCGCGACAATATCAATATGTTGCTGTTTATGTTGTTGCTTGGCGGACTCATTAGTCTGATGACGGTTTCTGGCGCCACCCGCGCCTTTGCCGAGTGGGCAGCTAAGCGCGCTAAGACCCGTCGCGGCGCGAAAGGCTTAACTGGCGTGATGGTGTTTGCGTTTTTTATTGACGACTTTTTTCATAGTTTGTCGGTTGGCGCCATTTGCCGTCCGGTGACTGATCGCTTTCAAATCTCCCGCGCTAAACTGGCTTATCTTTTAGATTCTACCGCTGCGCCCGTGTGCGTATTGATGCCCATCTCTTCTTGGGGCGCTTATATTATCGCGCTTATCGGTGGCATTATGGCCGCCCACGGCATTAGCGAGCAAAGTCCAATCTCAGCCTTTGTTGAGATGATCCCGATGAATCTGTATGCCGTGTTTACCCTGTTGATGGTGCTGGTGGTGATTATCTTTCAAATGGATATCGGCCCGATGCGTAAACATGAAGCATGGGCGCTGGAGGGGAAGCTTTGGGATCCGTCTAAGCCTCGTCCAATCGGCTTAGATATGGAAAGCCCTGAAGAAAGTAACGGTGGCATGATCGATATGGTATTGCCGATCCTAACCCTCACCGGCGCGACCGTGTATTTTATGATTTCCTCTGGTGCGGCAGTATTGGATGAAAAAGGGCTGCCATTTAGCGTACTTGGCTCCTTTGAAAACACCAATGTGGGCTCCTCGCTAGTGTATGGCGCGCTGTGCAGCTTGGCGGTGTCAATTCTGCTTGCGCTGCGGTTAAAATTGGGCGCTAAAAACTGGCTTAAAGCCGCCCCGCAAGGCGTGATGGCCATGTTACCCGCCATTAATATTTTGCTGTTTGCCTGGGCGATTGGTGCGGTTGTTCGCGATGTTGAGACAGGCAAATATCTGGCCTCCCTCGCCAACGGTAACTTACCAATGGAAGTGTTGCCTGCGGTGGTGTTTGTGTTGTCCTGCGCCATGGCATTTGCCACCGGAACCAGTTGGGGCACCTTTGGTATTATGTTGCCACTGGCCGGCGACATGGCCGCTGCCAGCGATATCGCGTTAATGCTGCCAATGCTTGCCGCAGTGCTTGCGGGCTCAGTGTTTGGCGATCATAGCTCGCCGATTTCCAGCACCAGTATTTTGTCGGCCACGGGGGCAGGTTGCCACCATATTGACCATGTGATGACCCAGCTACCCTATGCCTTAGCCATCGCCTTTGGCGCCACCTTAGGCTATTTGGCCATGGGGATTATGCATTCAACCTTAGCTGGATTCGCCGTAAGCGCCCTGTGGTTTGTGCTCTTCACTGCTTATCATCTGCGTAAAACGAAAAATCAGCCTTTGTTAGCTACGGCATAAGGCACTTTTACACGCTATCAACCAGGGGCCCACGGGCCCCTTGGTTTTTTGTGGGCTTGAGTAAGCCTGCATCCATTCAAATAAACTTAAGTCATCACTTAACTATCTAATTTGTAATGTGAAAGTGGTAGACAGATGTTAAACAGAACGTTATCTTAGGTTTTTAACAAGGATGAAACTTAATCGTGACCTCGATTCAGTTCACTTGCATCAGGAAGATGTATCTTTATTTCGCGAGAACACCTCCTGAACAATATGCGATAAGTCTCTAGATGCTAGATGCTAGATGCTAGATGCTAGATGCTAGATGCTAGATGCTAGATGCTAGATGCTAGATGCTAGATGCTAGATGCTAGATGCTAGATGCTAGATTCTAGATTCTATAAAAGCATTACAGCAGTGTAATCCCTTGGCTAATGGGTGTTAGCCAAGTGCGGTAGCCATGGAAAGATTTTTGTCGGTTCACAAAGTAGTGAACTGGTTATTTAGCGGCCTTTCGGCCGAGGTGAATCAAGGTCGTGGGTCTTCAACCCACACCCGACCAAGAGGGGATCAACAGCAATTCCCTCTTGGATCTCCCTTGCCGCCCCCTAACGGAGTTGAAAGCCCCTTGGGCATTAAGCGTTCTTATGCTATCGCGTCAGACGCTCGTCCCTGATTCGACTGGCGCTATCTCGGCATCCATGCCTCGCTCACGCAACGAACGCAAATGCCCTGCGGCAACTCCGAGGGGATGGTGTATTCCTTCGGCTCAGGTGTTATTGGTCGATTGTTAAAGCATAAAAAGTGCCTGTCCGATCTTTTTGATTTTATCCGTTGGAATTGATGATTTTTACGTGAGTATGTTGATTAACTAATAATTATACTGATGTTGGGTGAGGTGTCTGTATGTATAGAAGTATATTAGTGATTTTATCTTTTTTTTCAGTATCAGCTATAGCGGTTGAAAGCCCTTATTCAATTGATAAGACGTATGAAAATAACCTGCCTAAATCATCCTTAAAGGTGGCTTTCTCTGAGGCT
>NZ_JAKZGV010000067.1:0-18203 GCF_022557375.1 Shewanella sp. MM_2022_3 | reverse complement strand
ATTTTTGAAAAAATACAATATATTTTTCCAAAATGTTACTTAAGTGGTGTTAAGGGGTTAAATTTATGCCTAGGCAGCAGATTTCTGAAAAACGTTTTTGGGTACAGCGACTTAGTAAAACAGCCTTAAGGGCTTTGCATATATTAGGCATTGCAGGTGCGGGTGGAGGGATATTATTAAACATTGATAAATCCCTTTGGTTAAATTATTGGTATCTCGCCATGAGCACCGGCAGCATATTAATGTTGTGGGAAATTATGCGGGATTGGCGTTGGTTAATTCAACTTAAGGGTGTGTTAACCCTTGGAAAATTAGGTTTGCTTTGTCTGTTTATCCCCCTTGCCAATTACAAGCCAGAGTTGTTTATCTTGGTGTTATTTTTATCTGTGATAGTCTCTCATGGCCCGTCTGGACTCAGACACTATTCGATAGTGCATCGCAAACAGATAGACACTAAAAAAGAGATAAAGGGATGACACACGCTACACTCTGCACAGCTTCGAGCTTAATTACCCAGTTTCAATGGCCCGAGCTTGCAGGGCTTAAGGTATTGGATTTAGCCTGTGGCTCTGGGCGAAATGGATTGTGGTTTCTGAATCAAGGCTGTGAAGTGACCTTTATCGACCAGGATTTGAGTACATTGGTCAAGCTAACACACGACAAAGCACATCAATGGCAGTGGAATTTAGAAGATGGCAGCGCCCCTCTGTTACCCCAAGACACTTTTGATATAGTGCTAGTCTTTAATTACTTACATCGGCCACTGTTCCCGCAAATTGCCGCTAGCCTTAAGCACGGTGGACTCATTGTCTATGAGACTTTTACGTGGCAACAGGCGGAAATTGGCCGCCCTCGCAATCCCGATTTTTTACTCAAAGAACACGAACTACAATCCGTATTTGCTAACTGGCAACCTTTGCATTACTTTGAAGGGCGGTTAAGCGATGCTGTTACGGGTATTGAAAGTGCTAAGGCGCAGTTGATCGCGCGAAAACCGCTCCAGTGATCCCATTTGGGGTCAACTGCCACCATAAGTATTAAATAAGTGTAAGAGGCCAAGGATGTTTCCGTATCCAGAGCAGTATCGTGTTGCCATGCCACCTATAACCACGGCGCTAATGGTGGCGTGGGCCCTGTTAAGTCACAGCTTGTTAGCCGATGCTAGCCCTTTTGCCTTGTATCCACTGTTTACCTTGTTTCCAGCTGTTATTGGGCTGCATTTATATTTGATTTGGCTTGCCAAAGGGATGAGTCGACTCGACCAATGTTTTTATGCCTTAGTGCATATTCCTCTGGCCTTTGTTGTGTGGACTTTCACTATTATGCATGTGAATGGTAATGCCTTTTCTTAAGCTTGATTGGTTCCCCTCAGCATCAGTGCATTAAAAATTGTAAATAAAAACGCCCCGAACTTCGGGGCGTTTTTTGGTTACACATTGAGCTAGGATTAGGCCGTAGTGTTGATATTGTGGCCGGTATTTCCCACGGGTTGAGGTGTTGCAGCGTTAATTAAATCAACGGCAATTTGACCTTCTGCCTTTTGCTGCTCTTTGGCTAACTGCGCCACTTTAACGCCAACGGCACCGTTTTCTAAGTTGGGCGTGATAGCTTGGGTGTTCAGTGAAATAGACATAACTAACCTCAATTGTAAGCTGAGTCTTTGTATCGGCAAGCTCAGGTTTTACTTTAGTCCGTTATCCCAAGTTTGCCAATCCAAAGCCGAGCGTTAATGCTTATACTGCCTTGTTGGCTTTTGCCGTCAGTAACTTGCGACTTAGCACTATGATGAAGGTGAGCCCTAAAGAGCCTAGGATTAACCCCAGTGCCAGCCCAACACTCTGTAGCGCAGTGGGATCAATCACTAGCGCAACCCCCATACCAAACATCATCACACCCGACATCAGCTTGAGTGCTTGGCCTTCTTTTTCGGTCAGTTTACGTTTGCCTAAGGTCGCACTAAACACAATCACAATAATTGCCAGTGGGATCACATAAACAATATTGTATAAAACCAGATACATATAGCGCTCAATCTCAGGCAGGTTATGCATGGATAGTACGCTGGTATAAATCATTGGGAAGCCTGCGGTGCAGAGCAGTTCGTAGGCATTGGCTAAAATCGCCAGTACAGTCGATCCCAGAATTAAGGCGCCTAAACTACTGGAATTAGAGAGTTTCCCCATGCGTTTGATCAGGCTCGTACGGTTTTCAGCTGACATTGAGAGGGTGACTTCTCCTTTAGTAAAGAAGTAGTCTTTTACGTTAATGGTGCCTGCGATCAAGGCTAAGACCCCGGCCGCTAAGATGATCATTCCACCATCACTACCTGCTCCTAGCAGTTTGAAGATATTCAGCCATGCCGTCATAAACAGGAAATAAATAAAGCCAGAGAAGAACACGAAGATACCGCCGACTAACAGCATACGGCTACGGCTCTTCGCATTAACCATAATCGACAGTAAAAACAGCAATACGAAGAAGGCGCAAGGGTTAAAGGCATCGACGCCAGCAAGTACTAACGTTAGCAGCGGGAGTGACATCGTCTCGGGAGTGACCACTCCGACAAGTGGTAATTCAACGGGTTGTACTTCAGCTTGGTCGGTACTTGCCAGGCTAGTTGCATCACAGGTTCCTTCACCTGAGTCGGTTCCGCAAGTGCCAAACAGAGGTTCACTATTGGTCGGTGCAGTTGACGCAGCTCCCTTTGTTGGCATATCCGCTTCGCTTAGCTGACCACCTAAGGATAAGTAACAATTCTTCAAACGATTAACGAGGAACTCGCCAGTAACCGCTTCGCTGGAATAACCGATAATGGCTTTTTCGCAGCTCGCCATATAAGGAACTGAGCGGGCTTCTGTGGCGGTTTTGGCGGCAATATTTTGCCAAATATCCTGTACGCCAGGTGCAGAAACCATATGGGATTCAAGTTCTATCCACGGATATTTTTGCGGTAGTGAATCAATAAAAGGGTGAGCTTGTGCGCAGTGTGGACAGGTTTTCGACCAAAAAAAGTAGAGTTTAATCTTAAGCTCACCTTGGGCGTTGACATAATGCCACGTTTGATCGGAAGTATTTGGGGTGTCGGCCCAACTAGGTGCACTGAGCATTGCTAATGCGAGAGAGCATAGCAGAGCGAATTGGGTTAAGTATTTAGTCATAGTGCCTCCACAATTGTGGACAAGATGTGTTTTAAATGGATTTCTGACTATTACTCTACTGAATTCAATCCTTTTGATTAAATTAAGCATTAAGAAATGTTAGTTAACTCGCGATTAACTGGTTTTTGGGAAGTGAGGCAGGTTTACTGTTGGGGAAATAAGCTGCGAATAACTGAAAAGCACCCCAAGGTGCTTTTCAGTCTATGGTTAAGCGCTTAGTTTAACGCTATGCCATTAACACTCAGTTTTACATCGATATTATTACGTGTAGCGTTAGAATATGGACACACTTGATGGGCATGTTGTACTAAGGCTTCGGCTTCAGCTTGCGGCAGGTCAAGATTGACTTCTAGGGCAACGGTTAAGGCAAAACCTCCCGCATCATTGGCGCCAATGCCAACCACAGCACTGACAGGCGCTTCAGTAATGGCCACTTTGCCGATTTTGGCAACGTGCAAAACCGCATTAGAGAAACAAGCCGCATAACCTGCTGCAAACAGTTGCTCAGGGTTCGTTGCTAATCCACTTCCGCCCATTGCCTTTGGATAGGCGAGTGCTACATCGAGTAACCCATCATCGGTACTGACTTGGCCTTGACGACCTGCTCTGGCGGTTGCTCGGGTTTCATACAATGTTTTCATGTTTAGATCCTCAGTGTTTAAATGGTTAATTTAAGTTGTGCGCAATTTAATTGTGATAAACTATAGTTCGATCTTTAGTGTGAATGCAAGTATATTGTGCGCAATATATTTAAGTTTTTTGGAATGACTATGCCAAGCTCTGAGTTAACTTCAATGGAAAACGCGTTAGAAATGTCTGAAACCACCAATACAGACAATGTGTTATGCCTAGAGAATCAAGTTTGTTTTTCTCTATACAGTGCAGCAAATGCCATGGTGCGTGCCTATCGTCCTATGCTTGATAAGCTAGATTTAACCTATCCCCAATATTTGGTCATGCTAGTGTTGTGGCAGGAGCAGGGGATTAGCGTGAAGACCTTAGGGGATAAATTATTTCTCGATTCGGGTACATTGACGCCGTTACTTAAACGTTTAGAGTCGAAGGGATTAGTGAGTCGCGGTCGTAGCGAACAGGATGAAAGGGTTCGGGTACTCAGTTTAACTTCTGCTGGTCAGGCGTTAAAGCAACAGGCCAGTGAGATCCCGCATTTAATGCGCTGTAAAATTGGGGCTGAAATTGATGATCTTAAGGCGCTAAAAGCCATGTGTGATAAAGCATTGGCAAAGTTGCACAGTGTAGATTAGGTATCTCTATTCGAAAGAATTGGGATATGTTAGCCAGAAGCACGTCAGGATGGATAAAACCTCTATGAGTTCATTCGATATTGCTATTATCGGTGGTGGCATCAGCGGTGTCGGCATTGCCCAATATGCCGCAGCGGCAGGGTATTCAACTTTACTTATTGAAAAAGGTGAGATTGGCGGCCAAACCTCAGCCAATTCCAGTAAGCTTATCCACGGTGGCCTACGTTACCTTGAGAGTGGGCAAGTTAATCTCGTGCGTAAGTCACTGCTTGAGCGACGTAATTTACTGGATCTGGCGCCTAGCTTAGTCAAACCCGTTCCTTTCTACATTCCCGTCTATCAGGACAGTCAACGCAATCCGTTGACGATACGTGCTGGGCTGAGTTTATATGCATTGTTGAGTGAATTTGATCCGCTTGGGCGTTTTGTCTCTATTCCCGCAGTGCATTGGCATCGTTTTAACGGGCTTAAACTCACTGGGTTAAAAGCGGTATTCCAATACTGGGATGCACAAACCGACGATAAATTACTCACTCAAGCAGTGGCGCGAAGCGCTCAAGCACTTGGCGCGCAGATCTATGCCGAGGCAGAGTTTTTGCAGCTCAATCATTTACGGGAACATATTGAGCTTAGCTTTCGCCATTGCGGCCAAGTACAACAAATTGATGCCAAGCTGGTGATAAATGCCGCTGGCCCTTGGGTTAATCAGGTATTAGCTAACGTTGAGCCGCCTCTTGCGGGTGTTGAAATCGATTGGGTACAGGGTGCGCATTTATTGCTCGACTTGCCTGCACCAGAGGGGATTTTATATTTAGAATCCTGCTTCGATAAGCGGGTGATTTTTGTGATGCCTTGGTATGGACAAATGCTCATTGGCACCACTGAAACAGTGCTGACATCCATCGATACCCCTTCCCAAGTAACGGAATCTGAAACTCATTACCTCTTAGGTATTTATCGTCATTACTTCCCACTTTCCCCATCGATTGAGGAGCTTAAGGCTAAGATAGTGCAAACCTATTGCGGCGTGCGAGTGCTACCTAAACAGGCTAGTTCCGCTTTTGAGCGGCCTCGGGATACCTTAATGCAAACCTCAGTTTCGCATCCAAGGCTGCTGAGTTTATATGGTGGCAAGCTCACGACCTTTAGAAGCACTTCTGCTGAAGTAATTGAATGGATTGAACAAAAGTTAGGAAAACGCTCGCCAATTGCCGATGTAGATTCGCTAAGGTTAACTTAAAACAGCCTCGCATTTGGCCTGATTCTGTGGTTCAAGGTGATTTTTCGGCATAAAAACGCTAAAGTGTGGCGCTTTTTGACTGTGGCCTTGACTGTGTTGGTTATGCTTCAGTTGTCATCTCAATTTCACTCGCCATCTCAATAGATAAGATAGACGGGAACTGCTGTGGGTACGATGCTGTGAGTACATTAGTGCAATGTGGGTATTTTGAACGAGGCCAATGCCAATCCTGTCGCCATATTACGCTGCCCATGGCGCAGCAATTGGCGGCGAAAACCCAAGAATTGCAGCAATTGTTAGCTCCTTTTGTTGATCAAACTAATACCCAATTTTTGCCGCCCGTAGTGGGCGAAGACCAAGGTTTTCGTAACAAGGCGAAAATGGTGGTGCTTGGCGCGGCTCATGCGCCTGTACTGGGGATTGTCAGCCCAAATGGCGAGGCGGTAAGTCTTTGTGGCTGCTTGCTGTATCCTGCTGATATGCAAGCGTTGCTCCACCGTCTGGAGCGTTTTGTGCAGCAAGCGGGTATCCCGCCGTATCGTATCGATAAAGCCAAGGGCGAGCTTAAGTTTATTCTACTGACGCGCAGCCAAGTACGCGGCGAATATATGCTGCGTTTTGTGCTGCGCTCATTCGATGCCATTGCCCGTATTGAACGGGAATTACCCGCGTTGCTGGCTGAATATCCACAAATCAGCGTCGTATCGGTAAATATTCAGCCCATTCATATGGCGATCCTTGAAGGGGATGAGGAAATTTTCTTAACTGAAAATACTCGTCTTGAAGAGCGCTTTAACGATGTGCCGTTATTTATTCGCCCAAAAAGCTTTTTTCAAACGAATCCACAGGTTGCTGCAAAACTGTATCAAACCGCCCGTGAGTGGGTTGGCGAATTTGCGCCAAACTCGCTGTGGGATTTATTTTGTGGTGTGGGCGGTTTTGGTTTGCACTGTGCCTCCAAAGATATCCCATTAACTGGGATTGAAATCGAAGCTGAGGCGATTGCTTGCGCGAAGATGTCGGCGCAACTGATGGGGCTGGATAACGTGCAGTTTATGGCGCTCGACTCCACCGATTTTGCCAAGGGTGATGCGGCGCAAACAAAGCCCGATTTGATTATTGTTAATCCGCCGCGTCGTGGGATTGGTGAGTCCCTGTGTCACGCCTTAAGTGAATTTGCCCCTAGGGCGATGTTGTATTCCAGTTGTAATCCCAAAACCCTTGCTAAAGATCTCGCCCATATTCGTGGCTATCGATTAACTAAGGTGCAGTTATTCGATCTCTTTCCCCATTCGGATCATTTCGAAGTCTTAGCCATGTTGGTAAAAGATTAAGCGATCTAAATGAATGATCTCCTGAGCAGTAGATCGCTATAGTCAATTTAGAAGTCGATAAAAAGGAATTTTGCTCATTTTACCTTTGGTTGAGTATTTTTGTGTCTTGCTGATTTAGCTTTCATTAAACTGTCTTTTTAGTGACATAATCTTGTTCACTTTATGCGTCGAAGGGCAAAGTTTATGCTACAGATATTCTTACGTTTTTTTTCTCTTGGTCTGATGAGCTTTGGTGGGCCAGCGGCGCATATTGGTTATTTTCGCCAGACCTTTGTCAACGAACTCGCCTGGCTTGATGATAAACGTTATGCCAGTTTTGTAGCCTTAAGCCAATTTATGCCGGGGCCGGGATCGAGTCAGGTGGGGTTTGCCATTGGTTATCATCGTGGTGGGCTTTTAGGGGCGATAGCCGCCTTTGCTGGATTTACCTTGCCTTCCTTCGTGCTGATGTATTTGTTGGCGGTGACGACTGCCGCTTGGTTAGGTAACGAGTACATGCAAGGCATTGTGCATGGCTTAAAACTGCTGGCCGTCGTGGTTGTCGCAGATGCAGTATTGGCGATGTTTAAGCAATTTTGTCAACGGCAAACGGCGCGTTTACTCATGCTCGGTAGTGCCGCTGCGATACTCATTCTGCCTTTCTTATGGACACAAATCACCTTACTGTTGCTTGCTGCCATTTTAGGTATGTCATTCCTGAGTGCGACTGAGACCGAGTCCAGTAAAAATGAACCGATTAGGTTAAATTACCTGAGCTTAGGATTATTCTTTGTCTTATTTGTGGCGAGTTTTTTTGCCTTAAATCTGGGGATTGAAGCAGGGATTTTTGGTGAGTTTTTTCGTGTCGGGAGTTTAGTCTTTGGTGGCGGCCATGTGGTGCTGCCACTGCTTGAAACCGCTGTGGGTGATACGATGAGCGGCGATCGTTTTCTCACCGGATACGCCTTTGCCCAAGCCGTGCCTGGGCCTATGTTTACCTTTGCCACCTTCCTTGGCGCTGAGATGATGCTAGACAATCCCTTTGTCGGTGCGGCCATCGCAACTGTAGCAATATTCTTACCGGGATTTTTATTGATGCTGGTGGGCTTAAAAAGTTGGCATGCGATTGCCGCAAGGCCCAAGATTGCCGGCATGCTCTCGGGCATAAATGCCTGTGTGGTGGGATTATTGGCGGCTGCGCTGTATCAACCTGTATTTACCCAAGGGGTGTTATCTGCGGTGGATATGGCTGTTGTCTTGCTTGGTTTTGGTGCATTAAAACTCTTTAAACCGCAGATGTTGTTACTGGTCTTAGGTTTTAGCCTATGTGGCATAGGACTGATATTATTAGCTTAAAATCAGTTGAGTATAATTTTTATCCTCTATAGAAAATTTTGTTAACCCAAGCGCTAAGTGGATGCACCTTTTTGGCTATACTTCGACCATATAAAAAATATAAATTACATCACTCTGGAGTAAGCAAGCATGTCGAATTTAAGCCTGCGTAATAAATTACTGCTGTTATCTTTGTTTCCCCTCATCTTGACCTTATTAGTGTTAATGACCGTTTCCTACTATGTCGAACAGGAATCTCTCGCGGAAGAGGTCGTGACCTTTAGAACAAAATTAGTGGGCGAACGTAAACAACAAATTAAAGAAGCGACCGAAATTGCCGCCGGAATTGTGCAATACCAATTGTCCTTAAAGGAGCAAGGTAATGTGAATCAAGCATTACGAGATATTCGTTTTGGCAGTGCTGGTTACTTCTTTATGTATGATTCTCAAGGTAAAAATATATTCCATGCTTTATTACCTAATTTAGAAGGTCAAAACAAAATCGATATGACCGACCCGCGCGGCACCAAGATTATTGTTGGTTTGCTGGATGCGGCTAAACGGGGTGATGGTAACTTTTCTTACTATTATCAGAAGCCTAATACCAATGAGCAAATTGAGAAGATAAGCTACGTGATGATGGTTCCAGGTACAGACTGGATGTTAGGAACTGGCGCTTATATTGATGATATTGAAGCCGTAGTTGAAGATTATCGTCAAACTGTGACTGAACAGATGGCTGAGAAATCGTTTATGATCCTCCTCATCGCCATTGTGTTAACGGGGATTACGGCGTTTATGATTATGGTCGCCGCCCATCGAATGGTCGTGCCGATCAAAAATATGGCTGATAATCTTAATGATATTGCTAAGGGTGAAGGGGATTTAACTAAACGCTTAACAGTTAAAGGTGAAGACGAGATTGCTCAATTAGGTCGAGCTTTTAACTTGTTTGTCGATAAGCTACAAACCATTATCGGTGATGTGGCGAATGCGACCGCCAAAGTCAAAACGGCAGCCAATGCGATTCATGACCAAACGAAAGTGATGTCACACCAACTGCTCAGTCACAACAATGAGACTGACCAAGTCGTTACCGCGATTACTGAAATGTCATCTACCGCGAGTGAAGTCGCGCAAAACACCACCCAAGTGGCCGAAGCTACTCAAGCGGCGACAGGTGATGTAGCTAACGCTCAGCGCTGTGTTGATGCATCATTGGAAGAAATTGCTGGATTGATGGCGCAAATTAATAATGCCGCGGGCAGTATCAAATCGTTGAGTGAACAATCGCAGAAGATTAACAGCGTATTGTCGGTGATTGGTGGCATTGCCGAGCAAACCAACTTGCTCGCTCTTAACGCAGCCATTGAAGCCGCCCGAGCAGGTGAACAGGGACGGGGTTTTGCCGTGGTAGCCGATGAGGTACGTAACTTAGCCAGCCGAACTCAGGCAAGTACCTTAGAAATTAATGAAATGCTATCTGAGCTGCATAAGCTGGTCTCGCAGGCGGTGAAAACCATGGACGAGAGTCAGCAGAGTTGTGTGCGCTCGGTTGAATCTTCCCGTGCTATTTCTGAAAGCTTAGGTTCGGTTACCTCGGCGGTAACGGCAATTAACGATATGAGTACCCAAATTGCCACCGCGGCGACTGAGCAAAGCTCTGTGACCGAGGAAATTAACCGTAACGTTTATGCTATCCAAGAAATCGTGAATGAGCTGCTGCATTCCAGTGAAGATGCGGCAAGGGTGAGTCAGACTGTGTCGCAGGAAGGGACCAATCTTGGCAAGTTAGTTGGGCAGTTTAAAATTTAATACTGATTAATTATTGAGTTATAAAATAAAACGGGAGATAACATCTCCCGTTTTTTATATCCATTTATTGAGTCGTATCCCCAAATATCTGTTTAGGCTGGTTCGATAACCCGCTTAGTCACCTTTTCAACTCTTACTGCGCAAACCTTATATTCAGGGATATAAGCCACGGGATCTAAGGCATTGATGGTGAGTTTGTTCGCTGCGGCTTCGACAAAATGGAACGGCAAGAACAGTACACCGGCTTGGGCGCGTTTAGTCACAAAGGCATCTATCTCAATCTCGCCGCGGCGGGTGATAAGGCTAATTTTGTCGCCATTATTTATCCCGAGTTGCTCGGCATCATAGACTGAAATCATCACTTTAGGTGCGCCGAGTAAATCCAGTCCCGGTGTTTTACGGGTGAGTGTACCTGTGTGGAATTGTTCTAAGAGCCGCCCCGTTGATAGCGTCAGTGGGTACTCGTTGCAGGGCATTTCGGCGGGAAGACGATAACTGACGGGCGTAAATAAGCCTAAACCGCGGGTGAATTGACTCTGGTGCATAATCGGTGTTCCCGGATGATTTTCATCTGGACAGGGCCATTGAATACCCTGAGGCACTTTACCCTCTGCACTTGTGGTTAATCTTTCCCAACGAATACCGCGATACTGGGGTGTTAATACATTGATTTCAGACCAAATAGCCTCTTCATCTTTGTAATCCCAGTTTGCGCCCATGGCATTAGCCAGCGCTTGTACGATCTGCCAATCGGGTAAGGCTTCCCCCGGTGAGGCAAGCGCTTGCTCGAGTCGCTGCACGCGACGTTCGGTGTTGGTAAAGTGACCGCGTTTTTCTACAAAAGCGGCGGCGGGCAAGACCACATGGGCAAGCTCGGCCGTCTCGGTTAAAAAGATATCCTGCACTACCAGAAAATCGATTTGACTCAGTGCATTAAGCACATGAGCTTGATCGGGATCGCTCAGCACTGGATTTTCACCCATCACATATAAGGCTTTGATTTTGCCCTCGGCAATGTCGTGCATCATGTGGGTTGCCGTGACGCCAATTTCCCCCGATAACGGCGTTTGCCAGTGGTTTTCGAAGCGCATTCTGGCATGAATATCCGTGACCTTTTGATAGCCTGTGAAGTAGTTGGGTAATGCACCCATATCACAAGCCCCTTGCACATTACTCTGGCCGCGTAGCGGATTGATACCCGCCCCTGATACTCCGATATTGCCGCAGAGTAGTTGCAGGTTAGAAATGGCGGTGACGTTATCGTGGCCTGTCGTATGCTGAGTGATGCCCATGGCGTAGTAAACTGCCGTTTTTTGTGCAGTGCCTATGGTACGCGCGATGCGGGCGATATCCTCAGCTTTAACACCTGTGATTAGGGCGGCGTTTTCGAGGGAGTAATCCTCCTTCGCTAATTCCGCATAGAGGCCCTCGATCCCTTCAGTACGCTCGGCGATATAGGCTTTATCTTGCCAATCGTGGCGAATAATTTCCGCCATAATGGCGTTTAATAGCATCACATCCGTGCCCGGTCTGTGGGCAACATAGAGTTCGGCCTTTTCTGCTATGCCTACGCGTTTAGGATCGGCCACGATTAATCGTGCGCCGTGCTGCATTACCGCCTGCTGGATTTTTGAGGCAATAATCGGATGGGCGCAGGTGGTGTCTGAACCGATGATAAAGATAACATCCGAGTCCTTAATACTTGGAATATCATTGGTCATCGCGCCACTACCAATACTCTGCTGTAAGCCCGTTACCGTCGATGAGTGGCATAGGCGGGCGCAGTGATCGATATTATTGGTACCAAGAACGCTGCGGACAAACTTTTGCAGCACAAAGTTATCTTCGTTAGTCGCTTTGGCAGAGGCGAGACTAGCGATCGCGTTGCTGCCATCTTGCTGTTTTATCTCGGTTAAGCGTTTCGCCACATAGGCGATGGCTTCGGGCCAACTACAAGGTTGTAGTTCGCCATTTTTACGTATTAATGGTGTCGTGAGGCGTTTGTCGCTGTGAATAAAATCGAAACCAAAACGCCCTTTAACACATAACATGCCTTGGTTAACAACCGAGTCTTTATTGCCTTCGATATGGCGAATGCGACTGGTGTTAGGGTCAATTTTAAGATCCAGACGACAGCCTACACCGCAGTAAGTACAAATCGTCGAGGCGGTTTTAAGTGCTGTTTTATCGCCTTGGCGTTTGTCCCGCGCATCGACCAGTGCGCCAGTGGGACACACCTGCACGCAGTTGCCACATTGTACACAGCGACTATCGGCCATGCTCGCGCTAAAGCCAACTCTCGGCGCGCGGCGCACGAGGCTTTGACTGATTTCCTGTGGCAGCGCCTGATAGGAATCTTCGGTAAATTGGATGGCGCAGTGGCCGCTCTGCTGCTGGCACACATCAACGCATTTGCCGCAGCTAATGCAACGGTTAGCATCGAATTGAATAAAGGGTGAACTCTTATCTACGCTGAAATGCCGTGCATTTTCAGTGGATAAGCTTTTGCTCTCAACACCGTAATCCGTAGCGTAATCCCTTAGTTTACAGTCGGTATTGGTCTGGCAGGCGCACTCAAGGCAACGCGCCGCCTCTTGCATAGCGGCATCTGTGGGAAAGCCCAATTCGACTTCACTGTAATTCAGCAGCCGTTGTAGTGCTGTTAATTCGGGCATTTTCAAGCGGGGCTGACGTGGCGTATGGGGATAAAGCGTTGGTGCGGCTTCTGATGTTGTTTTTGCTTGCTTAAGGGCGCTCGGAATGGTTTTTACCGAGTTAAAATCGTGGGCATGTAAATCACAGCTAAGGCCAATTTGAAGCATTTTATCAATGGCTTTTGCCGCTTTCCGGCCATCACCAATGGCGGCAACCGCGGTGGCTGGGCCGCGGCGGGCATCGCCCATCACAAACAGTTTTTCCACACCCGATGACATGGTTTGCTCACAACCAATGAGGGTGTTCCAGCGACTGAGTGCCAGCTCGCCATGGCTGAGTTGCCCCATGGGATCTTGCATAAAGCTCAGGTCTGGTGCCTGCGAGACGGCGGCGATAACAGTGTCGAAGGCTTCGGTAAAGGTTTCCCCAGTGTCCACGGGGGCGCGTCTGCCTGAAGCATCGGCTTCGCCGAGCGCCATTTTGCTGAAGGTGACCGACTGTACATGTCCATTGGCATCACTATGATTTTCAATGGGATTGGTTAAGAAGTGGAATTTTACTCCTTCGACTTCGGCCTCGTGTACTTCGTAGGCTTCGGCGGGCATTTCGGCGCGGGTACGGCGGTAGATTAAGGTAACATCGCAGCCTTCACGTACCGCTGTACGAGCACAATCGATGGCGGTATTGCCGCCGCCGATGACTGCGACTTTTTTACCCAACTTCAATTGCTTATCGAGGCAATGATCCTTAAGAAAATCTACTCCAAGATAACAGCCCGCCAGCTCCGAGCCTTTATAATTCATTGGCACCGCTTTTTGGGCGCCGATCGCAAGGCACACCGCATCGAAGTCGGTGACCAACTGGGCTAAGTGAACCTCATGGCCGAGGCGAGTTTGGGTATGAATGATTAAACCATTACGGCACAGCAGCTCGATTTCTTTATCGAGAATCGCCTTGGGTAAACGGTATTCGGGAATACCGTAGCGCAGCCAACCGCCCGCCTTGGGCATGGCTTCAAATATCTCGACATTATGCCCTTGATTAGAAAGATAATAACCCGCACTTAAGCCCGCAGGGCCTGCGCCTATAATGGCAATTTTCTTACCCGTGTCAGCGAGGCGTGGCGGTTGATAGCTATTGCCGTGCT
Source organism: Shewanella sp. MM_2022_3 (assembly GCF_022557375.1). Taxonomy (NCBI): domain Bacteria; kingdom Pseudomonadati; phylum Pseudomonadota; class Gammaproteobacteria; order Alteromonadales; family Shewanellaceae; genus Shewanella; species Shewanella sp. MM_2022_3. The sequence continues at coordinate 4,275 of NZ_JAKZGV010000067.1, read as the reverse complement.
CGTCATCGGCTAAATCTAAATCGGCAGCGTGGCGCTTAAGTTGGCGGATGGCAATAGGGTCGTCGACGAGGCCGCGGCGGCATTCGGTTTCGCAAAACGCGGGGCAGACACGGCCAATCGACAGCGGCAGTGGCAGAGTGTCTTTAATGACTTTAATCGCTTGGGTGTGGTCACCTTGGGCAATGTGGTAGAGATAACTTTGTACATCGACCCCCGCAGGGCAGGCCTGTTGGCAGGGCGCTTCACAATCGGCAAAGTGATCACTCAAGATGGTGTTCAGTGCCGCTTGGCGCTGTTTGGTTAAATATGCCGATTGGGTGATGACCTTCATGCCTGTTTGGGCTGGGGTTTCACAGGCTTTAACGCAGCGCAGACTGGCATCGCTATTTTCGATTTGCACCAGACAAAGGTTACAGTCCTGCTTTTCGGCATGGGCTTGCGTGTCCAATTGCCGTGAGGCGTCAGTGGGATCGCACAGGCTGGGAATAGCAATACCCGCCTTACGGGCTGCGTGTAATAGGTTATCGCTCGGCTCGGCCGAGACTATCTGATTATCGATTCGAAGTTCTATCATCCCATGGCCTTTTATATTTGTAGGGTGCTTGCTGCATGGCAGGCTTAAGGTGGATTTGAGTATAACTAGAGCGCTTTAGAAGACGCTTATGGTCGAGGGAAGTTTGATGCTAAATTGCTGCTGTCATCACAAACAGGTGTCAGACTGTGCGCTGATGAAAGTTTATTGGTGTAATACTGTGATTATCTCAGCATTTTATATGTGTTTTATCTGTATCTTGTTTAATTCTATGCGGTTTTTAGTGATTATCACTGTTTAGTAAACTCAATTTTTAATTGAATTGGGGCGTCAAGCTGGCAATTTCATGTAAGATCACAGTCTTAACTCGGCTTTGTTTGTTAATCTGCCGACCCTAACGGTGCTTTTTATGCTGATAAAATCGCAGTGAAACGCTATCACGCCCTAGGTTTACCAGCGTTGTTAGGTTAAAATGCGCGGTTGCAATTACCGTTAAGCGCCGCCGCTTTTGATGGAAAACCCGTAAAGTGGCAACAATAAAGCGAAGTTAAAAATCCATGTTTGAAGTTAATCCAGTAAAATTCAAAATTAAGGAGCTTGCCGAGCGTACGCAGCTTCTTAGGGGGTATCTTTGACTACGATGCTAAGCATGAGCGTCTAGAAGAAGTCAGCCGTGAACTTGAAAGTTCTGAGGTGTGGAACGAGCCAGAACGTGCTCAAGCCCTAGGTAAAGAGCGCGCCAGCCTCGAAGCCGTCGTAAAAACTATCGATGATATGGACTCAGGTCTTGAAGATGTTGAAGGTCTGCTAGAGCTTGCTATCGAAGAAGAAGACGAAGACACCTTCAATGAAACCACCAAAGAGCTGGATTATTTAGAGAGCCGTTTGGCCGAACTCGAATTCCGCCGTATGTTCTCTGGTCAACATGACGCCTCCGATTGTTACTTAGACATTCAATCGGGCAGTGGCGGTACAGAGGCACAGGACTGGGCCAACATGGTACTGCGTATGTACCTGCGTTGGGGCGAAGCCCACGGATTCAGCCCTGAGCTGATGGAAGTCACTGACGGTGACGTCGCCGGCATTAAGGGCGCGACCATTAAATTTACCGGTGAGTATGCGTTCGGTTGGTTACGTACAGAGACGGGCGTGCACCGCTTAGTGCGTAAATCGCCATTTGACTCATCGGGTCGTCGCCACACGTCTTTCTGCTCGGTATTCGTTTACCCTGAGATTGATGACGATATCACTATCGATATCAACCCTGCTGACTTACGTATCGACGTATACCGCGCCTCGGGTGCCGGTGGTCAGCACGTAAACCGAACCGAATCTGCGGTACGTATTACCCACTTACCGACCAACACGGTAGTGCAGTGCCAGAACGACCGTTCACAGCACAAGAACAAAGATTCGGCGATGAAACAGTTAAAAGCCAAACTGTTCGAATTAGAAATGCATAAGCAAAATGCCGAAAAGCAAGCCGCCGAAGATGCCAAATCTGACATCGGTTGGGGCAGCCAAATTCGTTCTTATGTATTGGATGATTCCCGTATTAAAGACTTACGCACTAGCGTGGAGACGCGCAATACCCAAGCGGTACTCGATGGCGATCTGGACAAGTTTATCGAAGCCAGTTTGAAATCAGGACTGTAATTAATTCAAAGGTATAGACGAGAAATAAGATGACTGAACAAGTACAAGATGAAAACAAACTGATTGCCGAGCGTCGTGCCAAGCTAGACAGCATTCGCCCGAACTGCAGCGCTAATGCTCACCCTAATACGTTCCGTCGCACCCATAAAGCGGCTGAGTTGCAGGAAAAATACGGTCAAAATACTAAGGAAGAACTCGAAGCCTTAGGTTTTAGAACCAGCATCGCTGGTCGTATCATGGCAAAACGTGGCCCATTCCTGGTGATCCAAGACGTGTCTGGTCGTATCCAAGCTTATGCTGAAAAGGGCGTTCAAGCGGATCTGAAGGATCGTTACCAAGGTTTGGATATCGGTGACATCATCGGCGTGACTGGTCAGTTGCACTTGTCTGGTAAAGGCGATCTGTACGTCAACATGGAAGAGTACCAACTGCTGACCAAAGCACTGCGTCCTCTGCCTGAAAAATTCCACGGCTTAACGGACCAAGAAACCCGTTACCGCCAACGTTATGTGGACTTAATCGTTAACGAAGAATCTCGTCAAGCCTTCGTAATGCGTTCAAAAGTGGTTGCTGCAATCCGTAACTTCATGATCAAAAAAGAGTTCATGGAAGTTGAAACCCCAATGATGCACGTAATCCCAGGCGGCGCTTCAGCCCGTCCATTTATCACTCACCACAATGCGCTGGACATGCCAATGTACCTGCGCATCGCGCCAGAGTTATACCTCAAGCGTTTAGTGGTAGGTGGTTTTGAGCGTGTTTTCGAAATCAACCGTAACTTCCGTAACGAAGGTCTGTCGCCACGCCATAACCCAGAATTCACTATGATGGAATTCTATATGGCCTATGCTGACTACAAAGATCTGATGGACTTAACCGAAGAACTGTTAAGCTCTATCGCGATTGAACTGTTAGGCAGTGCGCAAATGCCATACGGCGAGCACACCGTTGATTTCGGTGGCCCATATGCCCGTTTAAGCATGTTAGAAGCGATTCAGAAGTACAATCCTGACAACGCGACTATCCAAGCCATGACTTACGAGCAAGTGAAAGATCTTGAATTCATGCGTGAACTGGCTATCAGCCTAGGCATCAAGATCGAGAAGTTCTGGACCTGTGGTCAACTATTAGAAGAAATCTTCGGTGAAACCGCTGAATGGCAGTTAATGCAACCGACCTTCATCACTGGCTACCCAGCGGACATTTCGCCACTGGCACGTCGTAACGATGACAATCACTTCATTACCGACCGTTTTGAATTCTTCATCGGTGGCCGTGAAGTGGCTAACGGTTTCAGCGAGTTAAACGATGCTGAAGACCAAGACAGCCGCTTTAAAGCGCAGGTTGACGCCAAAGACGCAGGTGACGACGAAGCCATGTTCTACGATGCAGACTACATCACGGCACTGGAACACGGTTTACCGCCAACAGCGGGTCAAGGTATTGGTATCGACCGTTTAGTGATGTTATTTACTAACACTCACACTATCCGTGATGTGATCCTATTCCCAGCAATGCGCCCACAAGCCTAAGTGCGGTATTGGGTTGCAGATAAAACCTGCGACCCAATGGCATTGGATAAATATAAAAAAACCAGCCATTTGGCTGGTTTTTCTATTATATGTTCAATTACTTACAGTAGGTTGACTCGACCATATAAGACACTGTGTGCCCAATAACATAACGCGAAGACATATATGCATTAATCTGCCTTTCACACCATTGCATAGCATCTCCTTTGCTTTCATAACCGTTTCCTGGAGCGTTCCAACATTGCTTAAGGTCATTATCTTTGTCAGCGGCAAACGTTGCTTGTGAACTTATGATCTTGCAGGAGTTGTAGGTTGACTTCGATGAACCATCAGAGTTACTTCCTCCGCAACCTGATAATGCAAATGCTGATATTAAAACAAACATTAATTTCATTTTAAAATTTGTGCTTTTCATTTATATGCATTCTCAGTTCTTAATTGTAATTGATGATTTACAGGCAACTTCGAAGTAGTCATGAAGAGTATCTTTAAATTGAATCTCAACAAAGCCATACCCAGTACAGTTAAAAATAGCCCCAGAATTATTTTCTAATG
>NZ_JAKZGV010000066.1:0-18783 GCF_022557375.1 Shewanella sp. MM_2022_3 | reverse complement strand
GAATTCTGAATCGACTTAACTTAATAAGTCGTTGTACATATTGCTATGAACACTCATTCATTGATTTAATTCTTTGATTACTCGCCAAACGGCAGAGTAATTTCGATTAACTCAACACCTGTGAGTGCCCACACAGATTTCTTGTTTAGATTGTTAAAGAGCATTTGACCATTCACTTCGCGTTACCGCTCAGCAGGTCAGGGCTGCGTATTCTACGCATTTCCCTTGTCGCGTCAAGGCGTTTTTGCAAACTTCTTGAGGCTTTCGAATCAACTGCACAATTTGCATTCGATTCGCACTGTAACCGCATTCGCTTTCGCTGTCTGCCGTGTCAGTGGATGCGCATTATAGGCAGCGAAACTTTTTGTGCAAGCGCTTTTTTCAGGTTTTTATGATTAATTTTCAAATAGATTGTTACACCCAAGCTAGCCACAACCTACACACTTGTTATACCCAGAGTTATCCACAAATGCTGGATTTATGCGTAAAACAAACCTAACAGCGAGCCTTTATTGAGTAAACGAGTGTGTGCTAAAGATAGAATAAATGAGGCGGTAAATTTGGAGCTCTACATTATTAAGCAAGATGAAGGCTATTGGTGTCAGCCGCTACTTTATACATATATAAGCTATAAAGTAGCGTGTAGTGATTCACTTATACGTACATATATAGGTACTTAACTTGCACTCCAAAGAAGCTGTCCGCAATCGGTAAGATCATATCCCCCTAAAAGAGCCGCCATTTGCCGAGTATGCCCACTGCTTAACATAGTAAACAGTTGTTGTAGCTGCCTGCGAAAGTAAATACTTTGTGGCATCACAAAGTCGAAGGACTCCCTGATCAGTGGCACAAAGCTTAAACCGCTCTCTAAAGCAACAGACTGGCAACCAAAACCAATATCTGCATCTCCACGTGCAATATAGCCTGCAAGTTCACGCTCACTATAAGCTGTGAGTATGATATTAAGCTGATCTAAACGTGCACCTTGCTTTAATAGCCACTGCTCTAGATGCTGCTGACTGCCAGCGCCGCCTTGGCGACTGACCCAGCGCCAAGGCAAACTGAGAACTTTATCCTCCTCTTGACATCTGTGGTGCATATCGGTGCGCATGATCAAGCCTTGCTGACGGGAATAGCCGTGCACCATGATCCATTGTTGGTGGTTTTGATAACCTTTAAGCAATGCTGGATGGCGGATATTTCTATCTTCCATACTCCCCCAGTGCAAGGTACACACATCAGCATAGCCCTTAGCTAATAACTCTAACCCCAAACGAGAGCCTGTTGCACTGTAACTAATAAGCTCACGACTACCAACCTGCGCCATCAAACGCGCCACTAACATTGACAACAGAGGATCATCACTACCAGTAATCAATAGTCTGTCAGTTAACATACCGCTATGGCAGGAGTCCATCACCCAGCGGTCAATCAGCACCTTAGGGAATAACCATTTGCCGGTGATTTTTGTTGCGGGGAGAATTCGGTCATTCGCCATCGCGTAAACCTTTTTCTCATTAAGATCTAAATACTCAGCAACTTGCTTCGCGCTCATGTAAATCAATTCACTGGCGGATGTCATCTTATATCCTTGTCGTCTATCTCTTTTGAGTCCGGTCGCTATTTATCGGAGTTGGTATTCACATCAAATTCGAGATTTTCACTGCCGTGGTAGACCAAAAAATGACGCCCTTTGGCCCGAGCAATAATCGTGATACCAAGTTTTTGGGCAAGCTCCAGACCCATTTGCGTTACACCACTTCGCGACAGCAATACGGGTATCCCCATTTTGGCGACCTTAATCACCATCTCTGAGGTTAACCGTCCTGTGGTATAGAAGATTTTGTTATCGCCCCGATCCTGTGCCAACCACATATCCCCCGCCAAAGTATCCACCGCGTTATGACGGCCAACATCTTCTACAAAAGCAAGGATCTGGTCAGCTTCACAAACACCACAGCCGTGCACTGCACCTGCATTTTTGTAGGTCTCATTATATTCATTGATGTTTTTGAGCAAGCTGTAGAGCGTACTCTGCTTAAGGCTTGGAGTAGGTAGCTGAATACCATCTAAATCCTGCATAAAACTGCCATATACAGTCCCTTGACCACAGCCGGACGTAACGGTTTTTTCAGATAACTTTTGTTCGAGATCGGCGGTTTGCTCATGCGTTAATACCGCGGCAGAATTCACATCCCAATCAACAATTACAGACTCTAATTGAGCAACATCCGAGATAAAACCCTGATTTTTAAGATAACCAAGAGCTAATGACTCAGGCTTTGCCCCCAATGTCATCAGGGTCACTATCGGGCGCCAGTTCAGATAAACCGTTAAAGGTCGCTCACAGGCAACATGCTTATCAATAACGACTCCTGACTCATTCACTGCTTTGACGGCAATAGTTAACGGCACTTCAGCTTGAGTTTTCACAAAGGAAAAGCTTCGCTTGGGTAGAGAAGGATGGTCATTGGCGAGCATCTGCTGAGCAATATTAGAACTGTTATCAGAAATCATAATGTTACCGCTTTACGAGTGATGGCATCAGCATAGCAATATTTATACCTAGGTATAAAACTCAGGGCTAAATGCGTGATCCGTCGCAATACGAAACATTCTGGCGCATCAAAATGTCTCAGACAAAATGTCCATTCAGACAAAATGTCTCGCTTTTAACCCTATTTTGATGATCCACTTCAAACTAATTCCCCTTGTTTAATGGCATTAATATTGCAGTGACCTTTTATCACGATAAGCAGGGGAAATAGCGCCGGATGCTAAGGCTTATCTCCCTTACGGTTGAAACGGAGAGACAATGCAACATACTACTAGTGTTTGGCCCATGTACGTTTCACTCAAAAAAGTAGAGAAACAGGTGGGTCGTTGGACCTCAGTACAATGGGAAATCGATCATTTACTTCCCGCAACCCACGAAGCCCCCGAAGGAGCGACCTTAGTACTGCTAGAGCTGCACAAAGATGAGCGCGCCAGTTACCGCATCAACCTCGATATGGACAATGCGATGTTGTACTTAGTCTGTGATGAAATGGCAGACGGTACTTGGGTACCCGCGTTACTTTCGGCAGATCAAAATGTTGCTGCGGGCTGTCTTGAAGGCAATACGCCCGTAATCAACACGCTTATGCCTGAAGCGATTGCCTGTTGGATCGAAGCCTTTATCACTCAATATGGTGAAGTTGAAATCGCTGCTTATCGTCGTAAGCATGTCGATCACCGTAAAAATCAAGGTCCAAGCCACGATCCATTGCGGAGGGACTAATGACTGATTCAACCCCAAAGGCAAACGGTTTTTTTAGCCGTTGGAGTCAACGTCGTGAGCAAGTGGCAGCTGAAGAAGCCGCTGTTAAAACGCAAACGACTGCGGAAGAACTTGTTGATAATAAGGCAGAAGAGATCACTCAAGAGCCTACCGCTGCGCAAGAATCACAAGATGCGCTTAGCCAGGCAAATGAAGACCCTCATCGCATCCTCACGGCAGAAGATCTCCCTAATCCTGACGAGATTGAGATTGGTGGCAGTTTCGCTCAGTTTATGGGGGCGAATGTTGACCCAGCAGCAAAAACGGCAGCGCTACGCGCCCTTTGGAAACAACCGCATTTCAATGAGATAGATGGTCTTTTGGAATATGCTCTTGATTACAGCAACCAACCGAAACTAACACCAGAAGTCTCCGCTGAATTAGCCCAAAAAGTATTCCGCTATATCACCAAAGACAGTGAAGAATCAGAGATCGAACAGACCTCAACACCAGACGATGTAGTGATCGGTGAAGAAAATACCATCGAATCAAAAAACAGTGATATCGAAACCGAATTAGCCACCATACCGATTGCGGACAATTTGGATGGGGAGACTGATGACCTACCCCAAAATGCACCAGAGCCATTAGCTCAGATGCAAAAGCCAGTTGTTTAATGTCAGTTTAGCTAATTTTTATGTCTATAACTTTGGTATGTGAATTGCTGTACTAAGAGTACAAAACTTAGATAAAAGCAGAAAAGGCAATGACTTAGTATCAAATCAATGCCTGAATCTGTAACAAAACAGCGATAAAAGAGCAGCCAACGTACTGTTCAGGAACGCAATGTGAGCACTCATTTGACAACCAATCAAACCCAGGCTGCGCTAAAACAAGCGCGGCAAAATGTGTTAGCCCAAACACAGATTTTACAGAATCTGATCCCGCCAACAGTGAGTTACACCACTGAAGGCACAGTGCTAATTATTGGCCCTGAGGATCTCGCACGCCTCGCGGCGGACAAATTGTCCAGTATGGCGAGCCGTGTGATTTTGGCTAACGAAGCGATTACCAACCAAGATGAAACCCACCTTGAACAGGTGATGGCTGCCGCCACGAATGTCGAAAGTTACTACAACAAACTGATCGGTATTAAAGGATTTTTAGGGCAGTTCCAAGTTAGCGTTGAGCATCAAAACGGTGCAACGGAATTAAGTGTTGTCGCCATTCGTAAACCGCACTTTGATTTGATACTCGATTTAAGCAGCACACCTTGCTTGAATCTCGAAATGCTACCACCGGGGTATTTCTATGTTGGCCAAGACGACATAAAGCTCGCCGATGCACTAGAGCAACTCCCCGAACTGGTTGGCCAATTTGATAAACCTCGCTACGTCAAAATTAATGCCGACCTGTGCGCCCATGACCGCAACGGTATCAACGGCTGTAACCGTTGCCTCAACTTCTGCCCAGCTGATGCGATTAGTAGTGTCGCTAAAAAAATTGAAGTTGACCCCTACCTTTGCCACGGCGCAGGCAGCTGCTCGAGTGCCTGCCCAACGGGGGCCATTAGTTATGACTTACCGACACCACAGGCATTGCATTCTTACCTGAATAAAATTATCAGTCGTTACCGTGAGCAAGCGCAAACAGCACCAGTGATATTGTTCCACGACAACGCGGTTGGCGCGAGCTTGATAGGGGACGACTTAGCCGGGGATGTGCTCCCTGTCGCCCTCGAAGAAATCACCGTTGCCAGCATTGACCATTGGTTAGCTTCACTGGCTTGGGGCGCACGCCAAGTGTTAATCCTCAATACTGAGGCAACAGCACCCACGCTCACACAAATGTTGAAAGGTGAACTGGCTTTAGCCAACAGCATTTTAGATGAAATGGGCCAACCGCAGCGCTTGAGTCTTATCGACCCAAGCATGCTGGCGAATTTGGAGCCTGTGCTCGACATCAGCCTCGATTGGCCAGTGATTGTGCCCGGCGCTTTTGCGTCCACCAGCAAACGTAACACTCTGTTTGATGCGATTGACCATCTAAACAGCCAAGCGGGTGAAATCAACAGCTGTTTAAGTATCAACAACGTTCCCTACGGCAACGTCAGCGTCAATGTCGAGAAATGTACCCTGTGTATGTCCTGCGTGGCGATTTGCCCCACCATGGCATTACAAGATGGTGGCGACAAACCTGCACTACACTTTATTGAGCAAAACTGTGTGCAATGTGGCTTATGTGAGGCGGCTTGCCCTGAAAAGGTCATCAGCCTGACGCCACAAATTAACTTTGATAAAGCTGCTCGTCAGCAATTACAAACCCTGAAAGAAGAAGCCCCGTTCGAATGTATTCGCTGTGGCTCTCCTTTTGCGACCCAATCTATGGTGCATCGGATGCTGGATATGGTCGGCGCGCACAGTGCATTTTCAGCCAATATAGAACGCTTGAAAATGTGTGGTGATTGCCGGGTAAAAGACATGTTTGAAGACATTCTTCAAGATCCTGAAAAGCAACTGCGATAAGAGATCCGCTATGACCGAATCAGTAAGACAAGTATCAGAAAACGATCAGTTGAGAGCCGATATCTATCAACTGTTAGCCGCCCTTTTGCGTCGCCATCCTAGCCCTGAGCTGCTGCAATTTTTGGCCAACCTTGAAATCGATGCCGATGAAGACAATGAGATGACCAAGGCTTGGTTATCTGTACAACTGGCTGCAAAGCAGTTCAGCAGTGAACAATTAGAAGATGAGTATTTTGCCCTGTTCCTCGGTGTGGGTTGTGGCGAAATCCTGCCCTATGGCAGTTGGTTTATGACTGGCTCATTAATGGACAAACCCTTAGCACTGCTGCGCCAAGACTTGATGCAACTCGGTTTTGAGCGCGAAGAAAACGTCAAAGAGCCCGAAGATCATGTGGCTGCTCTGTGTGAAGTGATGGGCACATTAATTCTTGAGGCTCCAGGTTATCGTCAACTAGCGTTTTACCAACGCCATATTGGCAGCTGGATTCAGCGCTTCTGCGACAACCTAGGTAAAGCACCTAGTGCCGCCTTTTACGCTACGGTTGCTCAGCTTGCTAAAGCGTTTTTCGAGATGGAAGCTGCGGAGTTTGAACAACTCAGTTTAGACATTCCTGTGAATTGCCCTGGCAGTGCGGAGCTACAACCCGCTGCCAGCGATTTAGAAAAACAAGTGGAATTAATGAACTAAACTGAAAACGGTTGGCGATACGCAGATTCAGTGCCTATCGCGTTTTAGTTTGATAGGCAAAGGTGGACTTAACGTTCACCTTTGCCACAAAAAGGAAGCTTAGGCTTCCACAGTAACCGAGGTGGTCGTGGTTTGTATCACCTCATTTAGTAACACAAGGAGACACTATGAAGAAGCAAGCTTCCGACATGGGCCGCCGTCAACTGCTCAAAGCATTAGCACTCGGCAGTGCGGCTGGCGCGGTAGCGACTGTGAGTAGCCAAGCATTGGCTGCGACCCCCACTGTTGCCCCAAGCGAACCTAAGAGTGACAACTATCGCGAAACCGACCATATCCGTAATTACTATGCGTCGTTGAACAACTAACCAGAGGAGTGTGTGTGATGCGATTAACCCGCAAAACAGACCAAGTTGTCGAGCCTAAAGCGCCCGCCCTCGGTCTCAATCGTCGCCAATTTTTAAAATCGGCAGGTCTTGCCACTGGTGGTATTGCTGCAGCGTCAATGCTAGGTACTGGCATGATGCGTAAAGCAGAAGCCAAAGATATCCCCCACAATGCACCGACTGAAGTTAAGCGTACCATTTGCTCTCACTGCGCAGTGGGTTGTGGTATCTATGCTGAAGTACAAAACGGTGTGTGGACAGGCCAAGAACCCGCATTTGACCATCCATTCAACCAAGGCGGTCACTGTGCTAAAGGTGCTGCTCTGCGTGAGCACGGCCATGGCGAAAAACGCCTGAAATACCCAATGAAGTTAGAAGGCGGTAAGTGGAAGAAGATCTCTTGGGATCAAGCCATCAATGAAGTGGGCGATAAGATGATGGCGATTCGTCAAGAATCAGGTCCAGATTCTATCTACTTTATGGGTAGTGCTAAGTTCTCAAATGAACAGGCTTATTTATATCGCAAATTTGCCGCATTGTGGGGCACGAACAACGTCGACCACTCAGCCCGTATTTGTCACTCTACCACAGTAGCTGGTGTTGCAAACACTTGGGGCTACGGTGCGCAAACTAACTCGATTAACGATATTCGCAACTCTAAGTGCATCATGTTTATTGGGGCAAACCCAAGTGAAGCTCATCCAGTTGCAATGCAACATATTTTGATTGGTAAAGAGCGCGGCGCCAAAATTATTGTCGTTGATCCTCGTTTCACCCGTACTGCAGCTAAGTCTGATGAGTACGTGCATATCCGCCCAGGTACCGATATTCCGTTCATTTATGGCCTGTTATGGCACATTTTTGAAAATGGCTGGGAAGATAAAGAATTTATCAAGCATCGTGTTTACGGCATGGAACGTATCCGCGAAGAAGTGAAAAAGTACACCCCAGAAGAAGTTGAAAACGTAGTGGGCGTACCTAAGGCACAAATGTATCGTGTTGCCAAGATGATGGCTGAAACCAAACCCGGCACCATTATTTGGTGTATGGGTGGTACTCAGCACCACGTCGGTAATGCCAATACCCGCTCATACTGCTTATTGCAATTAGCTTTAGGTAACATGGGGGTTCCTGGTGGTGGTACTAACATTTTCCGTGGCCACGATAACGTACAAGGTGCAACTGACTTTGGTTTGTTATTCGATAACTTACCCGGTTATTACGGTTTAACCACTGCAGCATGGAACCACTGGGCCAATGTGTGGGATCTCGATCCTAAATGGGTGGCAAGCCGTTTCGACCAAGGCGAATACTTAGGTCAAACACCACAAACTTCAACCGGTATTCCCTGCTCTCGCTGGCACGATGGCGTACTTGAAGATAAAACCAAAATCGCGCAAAAGGACAATATTCGTTTAGCGTTCTTCTGGGGGCAATCGGTCAACACTGAAACCCGTGGCCGCGAAGTACGTGAAGCACTGAATAAAATGGATACTGTGGTGGTCGTGGACCCATTCCCAACCATGGCAGGCGTGATGCATCAACGTAAGGATGGGGTGTATCTGCTACCCGCTGCGACTCAGTTTGAAACCTACGGCTCAGTGTCAGCCACAAACCGCTCGGTTCAATGGCGTTCGAAGGTGATAGAGCCGCTGTTCGAATCTCTGCCAGATCACGTGATCATGTGCAAACTCGCTAAGAAAGTAGGCATAGATAAAGAACTGTTCAAACAAATCAAAGTCAACGGTGATGAGCCATTGATTGAAGATATTACCCGCGAATTTAACAAAGGTATGTGGACAATCGGCTACACAGGACATAGCCCAGAACGCTTAAAAATGCACCAAGAAAACTGGGGTACTTTTAATGCTGACAGCCTAGAAGCACCGGGAGGTCCAGCCAAGGGTGAGACCTATGGCTTACCATGGCCATGTTGGGGCACGCCAGAGATGAAACACCCTGGCACCCAAATTCTGTATAACGAAGCCAAACACGTTAAAGATGGTGGTGGTAACTTCCGTGCCCGCTATGGTGTTGAGCACAATGGCGTCAATATTCTTGCTGAAGGCACTTACTCTAAGGGTAGTGAAATCCAAGATGGTTACCCCGAATTTACCGCCGATATGCTCAAGCAACTGGGTTGGTGGGACGATTTAACCGAAGAAGAGAAAAAACACGCTGAAGGCAAAAACTGGAAGACAGATATCTCTGGCGGCATTCAACGTGTTGCCATTAAACATGGCTGTATTCCCTATGGTAACGCGAAAGCACGTTGTATCGTTTGGACTTTCCCAGATGATATCCCACTGCATCGCGAACCACTCTACACTCCTCGTCGTGACTTAGTCGCTAAGTACCCAACCTACGAAGACCGTATGGTTGCGCGTCTACCGACACTTTATAAGTCGATTCAGGATAAGGACTTTACCCAAGGTTTCCCACTGACACTGACCTCTGGTCGTTTAGTGGAATACGAAGGTGGTGGTGAAGAATCTCGTTCTAACCCTTGGTTAGCCGAGCTACAACAAGAAATGTTTATCGAAATGAACCCGGCAGACGCTGCTGACCGTGGTATTCGTGACGGTGACAATGTCTTCGTTCATAGCCCTGAAGGCGCCAAGATCACAGTGAAGGCAATGGTGACGCCACGGGTTGTACCGGGTGAATGTTTTATGCCGTACCACTTCGCAGGGGTATTTGAAGGCGAGAGCCTAGCGAAAAACTATCCAGAAGGCACAGTGCCTTATGTGATAGGTGAGTCGGCAAACACCATTTTAACTTACGGCTATGACGTTGTGACTCAGATGCAAGAAACGAAGTCCAGCTTGTGCCAGATAAGCAAAGCCTAACCAACTTGATGAGGAGATAAGCCATTATGGCAGTCATGAAATTTTTGTGTGACACCAAACGCTGCATCGAGTGTAACGGCTGCGTCACAGCATGTAAAAACGAAAACGACTCCGCGCTGGAGTGGGGTATTCAACGTCGCCGCGTGGTGACAATTAACGATGGTCAACCAGGTGAAGCATCGATTTCAGTCGCATGTATGCACTGTACCGACGCTCCTTGCATGGCCGTATGTCCGGCAGATTGTTTCTACCGTACTGACGATGGCATTGTGCTGCACAACAAAGATACCTGTATCGGTTGTGGTTACTGCTTCTATGCCTGTCCATTCGGTGCACCACAATTTCCGAAGAAAACCGCCTTTGGTAGCCGCGGTAAAATGGATAAGTGTACCTTCTGCGCCGGTGGCCCAGAAGAAACCTTCTCCGAAGCCGAGCACAAGAAATACGGTGCCAACCGTATTGCTGAAGGCAAGCTACCTATGTGTGCAGAGCTTTGTGCAACTAAAGCACTGCTCGCGGGTGATGCGGAAGTGGTATCAAACATTTACCGTCAACGTATGGCATCTCGAGGCAATCCTAACGTGATTTGGGGCTACAACCCAAAAACCGGTGAGATTAACTAAGCAGAGTGAAGGTTAGGGAGTGCTCCCTAACCTCTGGCAAGGAGTGAAAATGTTAAACAAACAGTTAAACAAATCACTGCGCAGTCTGTTTGCTCTGATGGTACTCGTGATGGGATTGGGACTTGGCTCAGTCATGAGCGCAGGCTCAGTACTGGCAAGTGATCAGCAATCGAGCCAACAGCAGGCGAAAGCGCAAACCAGCGAAGCCGATCTGTGGCGTGCGGTAAAGTCGGGTGAAACTGGCTATACCACGGCCAAAGGGGTCGAAACTGGGGTATTGATTAACGTTGCCGGTAACCAAGGTAAAGAAATAAGGAATCAATATATCACCCCGATTATGGCCTTGGCTGTGACGGGTGTGTTTGGTGCTTTCTTACTGTTTTATCTGGTGAATGGTCCTTCAAAACTCAGCCACGGTTTCTCGGGCAAGATGGTTGTACGTTGGTCAAAGGCAGATTTGTGGATCCATTGGATCATGGCAATTAGCTGTCTTGCACTGATGTTTACTGGCTTAACTATTATGCTCGGTAAGCATGTCGTGCAGGAGCTGCTTGGGCCAGATATCTGGGCACCACTGATCTACGGTAGTAAAACTGTACATGACTGGGCTGGCCCCGTCTTTATCATGGCGTGGATTGTCTGCGTAGTGAAATGGATGCCACTTCAAACCTTTAAGATGTACGATCTTAAATGGTTCTTAGTGGTCGGTGGCTATATCAACTTTGGCCCATTCAAAGGTAAACACCCTGACAGTGGTTTTGCCAACGCCGGTGAGAAAATGTGGTTCTGGACACTGACCCTATTCGGGCTGTTTATCAGTGTGTCTGGCATCATGTTGGTATTACCCGGCTTAGACCTACCCCGTGAAGCCTCGATGGGCGCGCTGCTGATCCACTCGATCAGTGCCGTTATCCTGATTGCCTTTACCATAGTGCATATCTGGATGGCGACCGTACTCAGTGAAGGCGGTATGGAGTGTATGAAGTCAGGCTATTGTGACGAAAACTGGGCAATCCAGCACCACAATTTATGGTATGACGAAATCAAAGCCAACGGCAGTTTGCGTTATAAAGACTAACGCAAGGGGTTATGCTTAACCCGATAAAAACACCTCGCACTGCGGGGTGTTTTTTTATCCAAACCAAACCAACAACTTATTAACAAACATTTTGTTTTGAAGTAGAAATCGGGCAATTTTGTCATCTCAAATAAACCGCCAAAGCATGAGCAAGTTAACGCTTTTGGATTGGCGTATCATCTTCTGTTAACGCAAACTGTTCTAGATCAAATCCTACTCAATCTTTTCCTACTATATTGCCGTCACGCGCGATGATTAACGGCAAGCAAGATGATTTTATTATCTTTTTCACCTCTAATCTTCACTTTTTGATAACAAGCACCACTCCTCGAAAAGTCGCGCCATCCCAAGAACCATAACCCCTATTTCAGGAGTCAGCATGAAGCAACAACCTAGCGATTTAACTCGCCGTTCTTTGCTTAAAGCACTCACCGTTGGCAGCGTAGCCGGCGCCGCAATTGCCGCTACCGGCATCAGTGCAGCCCAAGCCAGCGAGAGCAGCAAGGTAACAACTAAAGAACCTAAGGGTTACCACGAAACTGCGCACATTATCAGCTATTACGATAGCCTGCGTAGCTAATCTAGGAGAAGTCAGCGATGAAGTTAACTCGCAAGTCCGATGTCGCCAAAGTGGCCGACAAACCGACGTTAGGCATTAGCCGTCGTCAATTTATGAAGCAAGCTGGTATTGCTACCGGTGGTATCGCAGCAGCTTCTCTGATGGGTACTGGCATGATGCGCCGCGCAGAAGCCAAAGATGTACCGCACGATGCGCCTATCGAAGTTAAACGTACGATTTGTAGTGCCTGTGCCGTCGGTTGCGGTCTATATGCCGAAGTACAAAACGGTGTATGGACAGGTCAGGAACCCGCATTTGATCACCCATTCAACGCCGGCGGTCACTGCGCTAAAGGTGCTGCACTGCGTGAGCATGGCCACGGTGAAAAACGCCTGAAATACCCAATGAAATTGGTTGATGGCAAGTGGAAAAAAATCTCTTGGGAAGATGCGATTAACGAAGTGGGCGACCAAATGCTCAACATTCGTAAAGAATCTGGCCCAGACTCAGTGTACTTCATGGGTAGCGCTAAGTTCTCTAACGAAGGCTGCTATATGTACCGCAAACTGGCGGCCATGTGGGGCACAAACAACGTCGACCACTCTGCTCGTATTTGTCACTCTACCACGGTAGCCGGTGTTGCTAACACTTGGGGTTACGGTGCGCAAACTAACTCTTTCAACGATATTCAGAATGCCAATGCTATCTTCCTGATCGGGGCAAACCCAGCGGAAGCGCATCCGGTTTCAATGCAACACATTCTGATCGCTAAAGAGAAAAACAACGCGAAAATCATCGTCGTTGATCCACGTTTCTCTCGCACAGCAGCGCACTCAGATCTGCACTGTGCAATTCGTCCTGGTACTGATATTCCGTTTATCTACGGTATGTTGTGGCACATTTTCGAAAACGGTTGGGAAGATAAAACCTTTATCAAACAACGCGTATTCGAGATGGAAAGTATCCGCAGAGAAGTGAAAAAATTCCCGCCAAAAGAAGTGGCGGATATCACTGGCGTAAGCGAAGAAGTGGTTTATCAAGCCGCTAAACTGATGGCCGATAATCGTCCTGGTACTGTGATTTGGTGTATGGGTGGTACTCAGCATCACGTCGGCAACGCTAACACACGTGCTTACTGTATTCTGCAATTAGCCTTAGGCAACATGGGCGTATCTGGCGGCGGTACTAACATTTTCCGTGGTCACGATAACGTACAAGGTGCGACTGACTTAGGTCTGTTATTCGATAACTTACCAGGTTACTACGGTTTAACCTCTGCGGCTTGGACTCACTGGACCCACGTGTGGGATCTGGATATGGAATGGGTGAAGAGCCGTTTCGATCAAAACGCCTACTTAGGCAAAGATCCAATGACCACTCCAGGTATTCCTTGTTCTCGCTGGCACGATGGCGTGTTAGAAGACAAGAGCAAACTGGCTCAGAAAGACAATATCCGTATGGCCTTCTTCTGGGGTCAATCGGTCAACACTGAAACCCGTCAACGTGAAGTGCGTGATGCCTTAGACAAGATGGATACAGTCGTCGTTGTCGACCCATTCCCAACAATGGCAGGTGTTATGCACCGTCGTAAGAATGGCGTGTATCTGTTACCTGCTGCGACTCAGTTTGAAACACAAGGTTCAGTGTCTAACTCAGGCCGTTCTATCCAATGGCGTGAGCAGGTTATCCAACCTTTATTCGAGTCAAAAACCGACATCGAAATCATGTACCGTTTAGCGCAAAAACTCGGTATTGACGAGCAGTACACTAAACGCATCGCCAAAGAAAACGGCTTACCAGTAATCGAAGACATTACTCGCGAAATTAACCGCGGTATGTGGACTATCGGTATGACAGGTCAAAGCCCTGAGCGTATCAAGTTACACACCCAAAACTGGGGCACCTTCAGCAATAAAACGCTTGAAGCCGCAGGGGGTCCAGCGAAGGGCGAAACCTACGGTTTACCTTGGCCATGTTGGGGTACACCAGAAGCTAAACACCCTGGTACCCAAATTCTGTATAACCAAGCCAAACACGTAAAAGACGGCGGCGGTAACTTCCGTGCTCGTTATGGTGTTGAATACAACGGTCAAAGCATTTTGGCGGATGGCACTTACTCTAAGGGTGCGGAAATCCAAGATGGTTATCCTGAGTTTACTGCCGATATGCTCAAGCAATTGGGCTGGTGGGATGATCTGACTGCCGAGGAAAAAGCCGAAGCCGAAGGTAAAAACTGGAAGACTGACCTGTCAGGCGGTATCGTGCGCGTGGCAATTAAGCACGGTTGTATCCCATTTGGTAACGCCAAAGCCCGCTGTATCGTTTGGACCTTCCCAGACCAAGTACCTGTGCACCGCGAGCCGTTATACACAGCACGCCGTGACTTAGTCGCTAAGTACCCAACCTACGACGATATGCAAGTTCATCGTCTACCAACACTGTACAAGTCAATCCAAGAGAAAGACTTCAGCGGTAAATATCCATTAGTACTGACCTCTGGTCGTTTAGTGGAATATGAAGGTGGTGGTGAAGAATCTCGTTCTAACCCATGGCTGGCTGAGCTTCAACAGGAAATGTTTGTTGAAATCAACCCAGGCGACGCTGCCGACCGCGGTATCCGCAACGGTGAGTTTGTATGGTTAGAGGGCGCCGAAGGTGGCCGCATTAAAGTACAAGCCATGGTAACGCCACGCGTTAAACCGGGTGTGACCTTTATGCCTTACCACTTTGCGGGTGTGATGCACGGCGAAAGCTTAGCGCCTAACTACCCTGAGGGCACAGTGCCTTACGTTATCGGTGAATCCTGTAACACAGCACTGACCTATGGTTATGACCCTGTGACCCAAATGCAGGAAACCAAAGCGTCGCTCTGTCAGATCGTTAAAGCGTAAGTGCAGCTTAAGCTAGGAGAATTGCCACTATGGCTACAATGAAATTTTTGTGTGATACCAAGCGCTGCATCGAATGTAACGGCTGTGTCACCGCATGTAAAAACGAAAACGACTCCGCTCTCGAGTGGGGTATCCAACGCCGCCGCGTGGTAACCATCAACGATGGTCAACCAGGTGAGGCATCAATCTCTGTCGCCTGTATGCATTGCTCAGATGCACCATGTATGGCGGTTTGCCCAGCAAACTGCTTCTACAGAACCGATGACGGCATTGTGCTACATAACAAAGATGCCTGTATTGGTTGTGGTTACTGCTTGTACGCCTGCCCATTTGGCGCACCACAGTTCCCGAAAAAAGGTGCCTTTGGTAGCCGCGGTAAGATGGATAAATGTACCTTCTGTGCCGGTGGCCCAGAAGAAAACCACTCAGAGGCAGAGCGCCAGAAGTACGGTTCAAACCGTATTGCTGAAGGCAAACTGCCAATGTGCGCAGAACTCTGCGCCACTAAAGCCTTATTAGCGGGTGATGCAGAAGTTGTTTCGAACATCTTCCGTGAGCGCGTGGCTTACCGTGGTGCTAAAAACGCGGCTTGGAATTAATTCAGGTCACAGGATCTGTCCACAGACTTAGCTTGGTGCCTGCTTGCAGGCGCCACTAAGCGAGAGAGGATGTATGATGAACAAATGGTTCAAACACATAGGTTTAGCCATAGCACTGCTATTTAGTGCCGTGTGTCTAGCCAATGGTGGTGATGGACAGGCGATCCAACCTCAAGCCTCTGATGCCCAAATTTGGGCACAGCTGAAGGATGGCGCGACGGGATACACTACCTCACAAAGCGAGTTCCACGCACAGCCGATCAATACTTATGATCTACGGGTGTTGGAGCTGCGTAGCGACTGGTTAGCGCCGGCTTTAATGGCAGCGCTATTCGGCATGATCATTATCTTTGTCTTATTTATCAAGGTGAACGGCATTTCTAAGCTACACCATGGTTTTTCAGGCAAGTTAGTGCATCGCTGGTCTAAATTCGACGTTTCTATTCACTGGTTAGGTGCGATTCCGTGCTTACTATTGATATTAACGGGCTTAACCTTATTAGCAGGTCGCTTCTTCTTCCAACCTTGGTTGGGCGAAGGCATCTGGGAAGCTATCGTCTATGGCGCTAAGCAAATCCATGATGTGATGGCGATTCCGTTTATGATCGGCTGGGCATTGATGACAGTGTTATGGGCGAAGAACCAGCTGCCAAAAATGTACGACGTGAAGTGGTTCCTGGTTGTTGGTGGTTACATCAACTTTGGTCCATTCAAAGGTAAACACCCTGATGCAGGCTTTGCCAACGCCGGTGAAAAAATGTGGTTCTGGGCCTTTGCCCTGTTCGGGTTAATCATTTCAGCATCTGGCATGTTGTTACTGTTCCCAAATCTTTTCGAACCTAGCCGCACCTTAAGCTTAATCGCACTCGTGCTGCACTCAGTGAGCGCTATCGTGATCTGCGCCTTCTCTATCGTGCATATCTTCATGGCAACGGTAATGTCTGAAGGTGGTATGGAGTGTATGGTGTCTGGTTATTGTGATGAAAACTGGGCAACCCAACACCACAACCTGTGGTACGATGAAATCAAAGCTAACGGCACTTTGAAATATAAAGAGTAAAAGTCGCTGAAAATAAAAAACCTCCGCAGCATATTGTGGAGGTTTTTTTATGGGTAAAATAAGTGCGTTAAATCCAGTGATTAGAAGCGATACATCACAGAGACACCGATATTTCTGGGATCGATAATCGCGGCATAACCATCGGGGTAACTGCGGCTGGCGGGTTCATTTACCGTCAACGCTTGCTCATCAAACAGGTTGTTGACAAAGCCGCTAACTCTCCAGCTATCGGTTTGATAATCAAGGCTCACACGCGCAACGACATAATCACCCGCTATTCTAGATTCGGTATTATTAATATCCGCAAAATACTCGCCAACATAGTTGCCTGAAAAACCGAAAGAGAACACATCATTCATCCAATACTTGAATCCAGCATTAGCAGTGATGTGCGGGGCTGAGTTCAACTGATTACCGATAATATCCCCATAGCTAGGGTCAGCTTGCTTGATTTCACTATCGAGTAAACCTACGCCCGAAATAAACTGCCAGTTTTCAGTTAACATGGCGCTGAATTCGGCTTCAATACCGTAACTGACGGCTTTATCGATATTGGTAATTTTGCGTGCGCTATTAGACGCTTGATAACCATCAAAATCGTTGTAGAAGATATTAGCACTTAAGTTGACATCGCCATTGGCAAATGCGCTACGGCTACTCAGTTCATAGGTATTTACAAACTCCTCATCGTAGTAGTAATACTCGCTTTCCACCAAAGACAGCGCGCCACCACCCGAGTTATAACCACGACGAACACTGGCCGCTAAGGTGGTATTATCATTCAGCGCGTATTGCAGTACTAACTTCGGCAGGGTAACGGTATTGGCGTCATCGAGTTTTTCCTCAAGTAGACTACCTTGATAGCGCATGTTGAAGTTACGTAATTGCTCCTCACGCATCACGCGGCCACCAACAGTAATCCAGAGCGAGTCGGCGAGCCCATAGGTGACTTCACCATAAACGGAGGCTGACTTAGTGCTGTCATCACCACTATAGATTGAGCTGCCAGTACTACCAAAATCTTGGCTACGTTTAAAATAGGCTAAACCAACAAACCCGTTGAAATCTTTGTCTTTAAGGCCAAAGCTATATTTGCCATCTACGGTATAACTCTTGTCCTCCATATCCACATATTGCTGGGCGGTCACGAGAGGCTCATAGGTTTCAAAGCCCCAATCGTAATCCATATAGGCGACAATCAGATCGAGGGCTTGCCCTTCCCCGAGGTCATAATCCACTTTCACTGAGTGAGTTGTCGATTTAGTCTCGATATAACGTTGGGAAATCGGCTCATATGCCCATGGATCGTCACCGGTAAAATAGTTACGCCCTGAGTCACCTTTCTCATCATTGTAAGAAAAGCTATAAAGCACTTTGAGATCCTCAATCGCGCTCGGTTGCCACAAAAATTTGCCGCGCCAGCGATTGGTGATCAACTCATTTTGATCAAATGTGGCGGGATTCGTCTCGTATTCCAAGCCTTTATTGTAAGTTTCGCCCGTCACATTTTGCCCGCTCACCCTAAATGCTAACTCATCATCAAGGATCGGGCCTGAGAGCATCACCGCACTGTCGATAAAGTTATCTTGATTGCGATAACCCACGCGAGCCGCGCCCTGCCAATCGAAGGTCGGATCTTCGGTTTTAATAAATACCGTACCGCCAATGCTGTTACGACCATTAATCGTCGATTGCGGACCGCGGAAAACCTCAATTTGTTGAATATCCCACAGCCCAGTATCACCGGTAAGATCCGCAACAAAAGGCTCCGCCACACCATCGACTAAGGTTGATACCCGCGCACGAGCCCCACCGGTGAAAGAGTTAAATCCGGAGGCCGAACCATTACCAGAAACCCCACGGATATCGGGCACAGAGCCGGATAACACCACCACGTTCGGCACCTCTGATAAGGCACTTGAGGTTGATTGGTATTGGCCGCTATCGAGGGTTTCCTTATCAATCACTGAAATAGATGACGTCGTATCCTTCAGGCTACGCTCAATCTTTTCACCATAAACAGTAATTTTTTCAATCGGTTCTGAAGATTCCGCATCCACACCAGCATAAACGGAAGAGACCAGTAAACTCGAAACTATTGCGGCAATTGCACTTTTCTTAAACGCCCTGCATTTCATAAAAACCTCGACGGCACTCATTGATAAAAAGGTGTTAACTAAAAATGCCGACAATTTATCTTAAAACAACCTTAATCACAATTGATAATCGATATCATTTACATTCAATAAATCACTTTGTGATATAACGC
>NZ_JAKZGV010000065.1:0-18887 GCF_022557375.1 Shewanella sp. MM_2022_3 | reverse complement strand
TTTTATTTATGCTTATAGTTTGATGTTCTGGTTGTATTTGTCTTTTTATGTGTTTTTATCTGAAAATTAGCCTAAAGTTACTGTTGATGATTATTTTAGTGTAGATTATTGAAATTTAATATTTAAAACTCCAATAATCTGCATTTTTTATGCTAGTATAGAAACACTGAAATTTTTAATTGAGTCATTTTTAATCTAGGTGTTTTTGCTATCGTTTAGCTGAGCCAGCAGCATTTAAGGAGGCATGTGTGGATGCAGATTCCATCAATAGTTTTTTTCTGATCGGTGCCTTACTTACTGCCGTGAGTGTTTTGCTTAGTCCCATGTCATCCCGTCTTGGGATTCCTATCTTATTAATTTTCCTCGCCGTAGGTATTCTTGCTGGTGAAGATGGTCCCGGCGGTATTCTCTTCGATGATTATTCAACCGCTTATCTTGTCAGTAACTTAGCCTTAGCCATTATTTTGCTCGATGGCGGTATGCGCACTCGGGTCGCGAGCTTCAGGGTCGCACTGTGGCCTGCGTTATCCTTGGCAACCTTTGGGGTGGCGATCACCACCAGTATCACAGGCATTATGGCTGCGTGGCTATTTGACTTACATTGGCTACAAGGTTTGCTTGTGGGAGCTATTGTCGGCTCTACCGATGCGGCGGCGGTATTCTCACTGTTAAAGGGACGCAGCCTTAATGAGCGGGTTGGAGCAACGCTGGAAATCGAATCGGGTAGTAACGACCCTATGGCGGTATTTTTAACTGTCACCTTGATTGCCATTCTCGGCAATGTCGATGCCGAGCTCTCTGCAAGCTTTATGCTGATTAGCTTTATTAAACAATTTGGGCTGGGAATTTTATTAGGCTTGGGTGGTGGCTGGCTGCTATGGAAATTGGTGAACTTAAGTCAACTCGCTGAAGGTCTATATTCGATTCTCGTGCTCAGTGGCGGCCTTATTATTTACGCTGCATCGAACAAGCTAGGTGGCAGTGGCATTCTGTCGATTTACTTAGTTGGCCTATTCCTCGGTAATAAGCCAACTCGTGGACGTCATGCGATATTAAACGTATTGGATGGAATGACTTGGGTGAGTCAAATCGGCATGTTTCTCGTCTTGGGACTACTCCTAACCCCCTCGGATCTATTAGATATTTGGCTGCCGGGCTTAGCACTGGCCTTTGGGATGATCCTGTTTGCCAGACCTTTAGCGGTATGGCTAAGTTTGCTGCCCTTTAAGAGTTTTAGCAGCCGTGACCGCTGGTTTATCTCTTGGGTCGGACTTCGTGGTGCCGTGCCGATTATTTTAGCGGTATTCCCAATGATGGCCGGGCTTCCTGGGGCTCAATTGTATTTTAACTTGGCCTTTTTTGTGGTGTTAGTCTCTCTGCTAGTCCAAGGGGCGTCACTCACTACGGCTGCACGCTTAGCAAAGGTAGAATTGCCCCCAAAGCCTTTGCCCGTTTCGCGTTCGGGGGTTGAAATTTACCCGAGCAGCGAATGGGAAGTGTTTGTCTATCGTTTGAGTGAAAGTAAGTGGTGTATTGGTGAACCGCTAAAACGCTTAGCAATGCCCGATGGTACTCGCATTGCGGCAGTATTTCGCAATAACAGGTTATTGCATCCTTCGGGAAGTACGTGCTTAGAGGCGGGTGATATTCTGTGCGTACTCGGGCAGGAAAAGAGCCTTGAAGCATTGAGTAACCTCTTTAGCCAAGCCCCTGAAACCAAGGAGGTACCACGTTTCTTTGGTGACTTCTTTATCGATACCGAGGTTAAATTGGCGGATCTTGCACCTATCTATGGCTTAACATTAGATGATGAAACTGGCGGTATGACTGTAGCTGATTTAGTTGCTTTAGAGCTAGGTGCGCATCCAGTACTTGGGGACCAGTTTCAATGGCAATCACTCCATTGGGTCGTTGCGGGACTCTATGAAGGCAAAGTCACCAATGTGGGTATTCGTTTACCGGCGGAGGCTTAATCTGGTTTAAGTGTTGTGCTTAACTACCATGTTTAAGCGCTTAGAGCCCTACAAGATGCCTTAGGCAGAAAGATATAAACAAAATGCCAAGCGATTGCTTGGCATTTTGTATTCTCTTTTAAGCGCTTATCTCGATGTGATTAACCAAAAGCTTACTTATATAAGGACTTATCCGTTGGATCAGGGCGCGTCTTAAAGCGGCGATGGAGCCACATATATTGAGCACGATTTTTATCGATAATCTGTTCAATAATTTTGTTACCACGGATGGCATCGGCGACTTCGTCTTCACCTGGGAAATTATCTAATGGAGGCATGATTTCAATCCGGTAGCCTGTATCTCCTTCTGTGCGTTCAACAAAGAAGGGTAATACCTTGGCCTTACCTAACTTTGCCAGCGTGGTTGCGCCAGTAATAGTGGCGGCATCGGGCACGGCATAAAACGGAATAAACACAGCACTGGAGCGGCCAAAGTCTTGATCAGCGGTATACCAAATCACATCGGGGTTACGTAAACAACGCACCATCTGGCGTAGATCGCGTTTCGGCACTAAGGCTTTATTCGAACGTAATCGACCTTTCACTTGCAGGTATTCCATCACGGGATTGTTATGTGGGCGGTACACCCCTACACCGGGTTGGAATTGACCAAAAATACGTGCGCCCATTTCCAGTGGTAAGCAGTGCACTGCAAACAGAATCACCCCATGGCCAGCGTTCAAGGTGTCTTGAACGTATTCTTTGCCGGTTATCTGCATATGTTGTTGGATTTTTTCATCGGACCACCACCAGGCATTGATGGTATCGAAAATCGCTTTGCCCGTTTCTTCAAAGTTACGGGTGAGGAGCGCTTCTCGCTCGGCCTCTGGCATATCCGGGAAGCAGAGGGTTAAATTTCGGCGCGCGGTATGGGTTCTACTGGCCGCAAGTGCCTTGACTAATCGGCCCATGCCTTTGCCTAATTTCATCTGCCATGATAGAGGCAACACTTGGGTAATCCGCATCACTAACACCCCAAACCACATGGGCCAGTGTTTCGGATGATATAAAGATGATGAAAACTCAGCTTTCTCGACCACAAAAATACTCACTACTTTTGAAAATTACTGCTTATTCTAACTCATCTTTTGCTGAAAATTAGGTACAATCACGGTTTAATTTCTGCAACTGATAAGAGCGCTATGAAGGTTTCTCTGCCAGCATTTGAAAAAGCCAAAGTGTTAGTCGTCGGCGATGTGATGTTAGATCGCTACTGGGTTGGGCCTACGGGACGTATTTCCCCCGAGGCACCAGTGCCCGTGGTGAAAATTAACCAAGTCGAAGATAGACCGGGCGGCGCGGCAAACGTGGCGCTAAATATCGCGACCTTAGGTGGCCAAGTACAATTGGCGGGCTTAGTGGGCAATGATGATACGTCTAAAGCGTTAACGCTTGGCGTACAAGCACTTGGGGTTGAACCACAATGGTTGAAAATTGCCGATAAACCGACCATTACCAAGCTTAGAGTTTTATCGCGCAATCAACAGCTTATTCGCCTCGACTTTGAAGAGTCCTTCGATAAGCAGGACAGTGCGCGCTTACTTAAGCAGTCTGAGGCCTTACTCGATTCGGTCGATGTGGTCGTGCTATCTGATTATGCGAAGGGCGCTATCGATAATCCTCGTGATTTTATCGCGCTCGCCCGTTCCAAAGGCGTAAAAGTACTGGTTGACCCTAAGGGTTCCGATTTTAGCCGTTATCATGGCGCCTCGCTCATCACACCGAATATGAGTGAATTTGAGGCCGTGGTTGGCGCGGTAACCTCTGAAGCAGATCTACTCGAAAAGGCTCGCGGATTACTGAACAAGTACCAGTTCGACGCTATCTTAGTCACTCGCTCTGAAAAGGGGATGACTTTAGTGACGGCCAATGCCCCAGAGTTACACATTCCCACGGTGGCCCGTGAGGTGTATGACGTAACGGGTGCTGGCGATACTGTGATTTCAGCTTTAGCGACGTCTCTAGCCGCGGGTGCTGAGTTACCGCAGGCCTGTGCGATAGCCAATACTGCCGCTGGCGTTGTGGTGGGTAAACTGGGTACTTCTACGGTTTCTCGTATTGAGTTGATTGAGGCCCTAGCACTGCATCACGGTGAGTCTGGTTTTGGGGTGGTGAGTGAAGATCAACTTGCTTACGCTCTAGAGCAAGCCAAATTACGTGGTGAACGAGTGGTGATGACCAACGGTTGCTTCGATATTTTGCACGCGGGACACGTCAGTTACCTCAAGCAAGCCAAAGCCTTAGGCGACAGATTGATCGTGGCCGTGAATGACGATGCCTCAGTCAAACGCTTAAAAGGCGAAGGTCGCCCAGTTAATCAAGTGGATAGACGTATGGCGGTGTTGGCAGGATTAGCAGCCGTCGATTGGGTGGTGCCTTTTAGTGAAGATACACCACAACGGATCATCGCCAGATTACTACCGGATCTTTTAGTGAAAGGTGGTGATTATAAGGTTGAAGATATTGCGGGTGGCGCCGAGGTCATTGCTGCGGGCGGCCAAGTGCAAGTGTTGGGATTTGAAGACGGTATCTCTACTACGGCGATTATCCAAAATATCATGGCAAAACAGTGAGTTTAATTGCACTGACTCTGATATCAAGCTTAACTTGGGTGCCTATTGCCGATAAGCAGGCGTTACTTTGTCCTTTAGCGCAATTGAGTCAGTGTCTGGCAACATTTCCACCTCAGGTTCGTGAACAGCTCCCACACAGCGAGGCTCAGTTTAAAACAGAGCTTGGGCTTCGCAGTGCCATGGTATTACCTGTTGAAGATAGTCATTTCTCCGGCCTAATACTCGTCAATGAGCAAGAAACACCAGAGATCCAACTGGCCAATATTGATGGTATTACCTACCAATTAGATCTAAAAGAACAAGCACAATTAACCCTTTGGCATGAACTAGGCCACCTTGAAAACTTGGCGTTGCAGGGGAGTTTATTACCTAAGGAATTAACACCTTATCAGCATGAATGGTTAGCGGATCTGTATCTCATCTGGTGTATTGCCAATGCTAAAGGCAATTTTGATTTAGCTTGGCAGCAGTATCATCGGCGCAACCTAGCGGCGCTTACAAGTTCGCAATATATGTCACACTGGACTGCGCCAATGATGATACAGGTGTTAAATAAATATCAGGTCACTCAAATCGTTCAATATACTCACTATCGTGATTTTGTAGCCGATTTTTATCCTCAAATGGTACAAATTGAACCGCAGGTTTTGCGTGAATATTCGAGTTTAATACAACGAACTTTTAGTGATACCGTGCTACAACCCCTGCCAGAATACCTGTTTTGGCGTAAATCCGATCTTGGGCATTATTTAACGCCTACCCTAACATTGTTAATGGGGGAGCAAAAAGCACACGACTGGTTAGTACAAAATTCAATGTTATAAATATGTAAACAAAAGCAATGAAATCCTCTGTTTAAAACTGAACCCTAGCTGAACAAAAGTGAAATACACTTGTTTCACGTTTTTAAACAGCAGTAATCCCTGAAAGGCTTTGGTAAGCTCTATCCCACAAAAAGAACAGTGGGAGACTTTATTATGGCTAAGCGCTCGCGAGTACAGACTGAGCAGACCATCAATCAGATTATGGATGAAGCGTTAAGACAAATTTTGACTATTGGCTTTGAGACTATGTCTTATACCACGTTATCTGAAGCAACGGGGATTAGCCGCACAGGTATTAGTCACCACTTTCCGCGGAAGAACGACTTTTTAATTCGCTTAGACAGCCGTATTGGCAATCTTTTTGTTGCTGCGCTCGACTTCTCTAGCCAAGAAGCGCTAGAAACCTCTTGGATGCAAGCGATGCAAGAAGAGCATTACCGCGCAGTGTTAAGATTATTCTTCAGCCTCTGCGGCGGCACCAATAATGAAATCACTCTGTTTAGAGCGGTAAGCACTGCACGTCAGCAAGCCATTGCAGAATTAGGATTGGTTGGCGATCGTACCATCAATCATTTACTCGGCCGTACAGCTGTGATGTTGTTATCTAATTTTGATATTGCTAAAGCAGCATAATCAAAAATGAATTGCTATCAAAAGGAGCCTTGTGGCTCCTTTTGGCTTTTAGGGGCTAAATTAGTTCGCGATGGGGGAAGTGATATTTGCCTGCTTTAGCTTTTGTTGGCTAAGGTAAACACCAATCGCCATAAAGGTAAGGGCGGCTGCAATGAGTGCGCAGAGTGCATGATGGAATACCAAATGACTGATTAAAAAGGCTGGAATATCCTCTAGGCTATCGATCAGGAAGAGTTTTACGATAAGGCCGAGATACAGCAGCAGATGTAATATCGCCCCACTGATAAAAAGCCGTCTAAATTTTTTGACCAGGAGGTCTGCAAGATTAATGTGGTAAAAACGGCAAAAAAGATAACCCCCAACGCCGATACCAATTGATATCCAACCCAGCCCTAATAACGACGTTTTGATTAATATTGCCGACAGCATAAATAATCCAAGCAGCATGATATCTCCTTTTACCTGAAGCGATAAACTGCGCAGAGACTAGCTGAGCAGGCTTAAAAGTATGTGAAGCCTAGCGCAATAAAACCCTCTAAAAAGCAAAGGGAGCCAATGGCTCCCTTTGAGTTTTGTATCGAGTGATTCAGTGCTTAAACGGATTACAGCGCTTTTAAAATCGCTTCAACACTGGCCTTAGCATCGCCGAACAACATTTGGGTATTGTCTTTAAAGAACAGAGGGTTTTGTACACCCGCATAACCCGTGTTCATTGAGCGTTTAAAGCCAATCACGTTTTGCGCTTTCCATACTTCAAGCACTGGCATGCCCGCAATTGGGCTGCCCGGGTCTTCCATCGCCGCAGGGTTGACTGTGTCGTTCGCGCCAATCACCAGCACGACATCGGTATCGCTAAAGTCTTCGTTGATTTCGTCCATTTCAAGCACGATATCGTAGGGAACTTTAGCTTCAGCCAACAGTACGTTCATATGGCCAGGTAAACGACCCGCTACCGGATGAATACCAAAGCGTACTTTTACGCCGCGGTCACGCAGTTTTTGGGTGATTTCAGCCACTGGATATTGCGCCTGTGCCACTGCCATACCATAGCCAGGGGTGATGATAACGGAAGAGGCATTTTTCAGCATATCCGCCACATCTTCGGCGTTGGTTTCGCGGTATTCGCCCATTTCTTCATCACCAGAGGAGGCTACACCATCGGTACCAAATCCACCTGCGATAACCGAAATAAACGAGCGGTTCATCGCCTTACACATGATGTAAGACAGAATCGCACCCGATGAGCCGACTAATGCGCCAACGACAATCAAGAGGTCATTCGACAACATAAAGCCTGCTGCCGCTGCAGCCCAACCTGAGTAGGAGTTCAGCATGGACACCACAACCGGCATATCCGCACCACCGATAGAAGCCACTAAGTGCCAACCAAAAGCAAAGGCAATTAAGGTCATCAGCAGCAGTGCTGGCATAGTGCCACCTGTTTGCACGAAGTACACCAATAGGGCAAGTGATACTAATACAGCGACGAGGTTTAGCTTATGGCGATGCGGCAACATCAACGGTTTAGATGAAATTAATCCGCGTAATTTACCAAAAGCGACGATAGAACCGGTAAAGGTTACCGCGCCGATAAAGATCCCGAGGAAGACTTCCACTAAGTGAATGTTGAGCATTGCGCCAGTCATATGGGCGTTTTCAGCCGCTTTTGCCGCTTCGCTCAGCGCATTCTGCACTGCTGCGAGAGTGGAGTTCATATCCCCGCCCACGGCCACAACCACTTGTGATACTTGTTCTGGGTGTAAGTCGATAAAGCTGTTAAAGCCCACTAACACTGCGGCCATACCCACAAAACTGTGGAGCACCGCGACGAGTTCAGGCATTTCCGTCATTTCGACTTTAAGTGCTAAACGCACGCCGATGGCACCACCAATCACCATGGCGACAATAATCCACGCGACACCGCTGGTGTCTGGATTAAAAATGGTCGCCAGTAGGGCGATAGCCATACCTGTGATACCAAATAAATTGCCGTGTTTGGCCGTTTCTTGTTTCGACAATCCAGCGAGACTGAAGATAAAGAGCACGGCGGCAATGATGTAAGCTGCTGTTACCAGTCCTTGAGACACGTTATACCCCCTTAATCCTTACGGAACATCTTCAGCATGCGCTGAGTGACGGTAAAACCGCCGAAGATGTTAATACTGGCGATCAGCACGGCGATAAACGCCAACACAGTGACCAAGGTTGAACCTTGGCCTATTTGCAGCAAGGCGCCGACCACGATAATGCCTGAAATCGCGTTAG
This sequence comes from Shewanella sp. MM_2022_3, assembly GCF_022557375.1. Classification (NCBI taxonomy): domain Bacteria; kingdom Pseudomonadati; phylum Pseudomonadota; class Gammaproteobacteria; order Alteromonadales; family Shewanellaceae; genus Shewanella; species Shewanella sp. MM_2022_3. Next base: position 10,580 of record NZ_JAKZGV010000065.1, on the reverse strand, counting down.
TCACTGACATCAAAGGCGTATGTAGTGAGTGGGATACGTTCCACACCACGTAATAGCCCACCACGCAGGACAGGACAAAAACTGTAAAGTGGGATAAGAACTCGGCTGGCGCAACCGAGGCAACTGCGGCAAAACCCGCAGCGCCAAGGGCGGCGAGAATATACTTGAGTTTTGAAGGCGCTTTGGCTTGAGCAGATTTCACTTCCACCTTAGCGGTAGGTTTCGCAGGGGCAGCTGACACCGAAATAGGTGGTGGCGGGAAGGTGACTTCGCCTTCTTTCACGACTGTCATGTTGCGCATGACCACATCATCAAAGCTGATGCTGGCAATACCGTTTTTCTCTTTACACATTAACTTCATCAGGTTGACTAAGTTAGTGCCGTAAAGCTGAGACGATTGTGCAGGCAAGCGGCCTGGAAGATCGGTAAAGCCGATGACTTTTACACCATTCTCAGTGACAAAGAGTTCGCCAGGCTGGGTGTATTCACAGTTACCGCCCGCTTGTGCTGCCATATCGACAATCACAGAGCCGCTCTTCATGCTGTCGACCATGGCTTTGGTGATGAGCTTAGGTGCAGGACGGCCTGGGATCAGCGCTGTAGTAATGATGATATCGACTTCTTTGGCTTGCTCGGCAAATAGCGCCATTTCGGCAGCGATAAACTCGTCCGACATGGTTTTAGCGTAACCGTCCGATGAGCTGCCATCTTCATTGGTGAAGTCCAGCTTAAGGAACTGGCCACCCATGGATTCGATTTGTTCGGCCACTTCTAAACGCGTGTCGAAGGCGCGAACGATAGCCCCTAAAGAACCTGCGGTACCAATGGCTGCAAGGCCTGCCACACCGGCACCAATCACCAGCACTTTGGCCGGAGGGACTTTACCTGCGGCGGTAATTTGTCCGGTAAAGAAACGGCCAAAGTGGTGCGCGGCTTCAACTACGGCGCGATAACCGCCGATATTTGCCATAGAAGAGAGAGCATCGAGGGATTGGGCACGGGAAATACGTGGCACCATGTCCATCGCCATCACATTGATGTTGCGTTTAGACAGTTTCTCGACCAACTCAGCATTTTGAGCGGGCCAGATGAAGCTGATTAAGGTCGCGCCTTCTTTAATTTGCGCAATTTCAGCATCGGTCGGTGCATTGACTTTAAAAATCAGATCCGCTTGCCAAACCTCTGTCGTGATCTTCGCGCCAGCTGCTTCAAAGGCGGCATCGTCAAAGCTAGACAGTAAGCCAGCATTGGCCTCAACAACAACTTCAAAGCCGAGCTTTTTAAGCTGTTCGACGGTGGCTGGAGTCGCGGCGACCCGAGTTTCACCGACGAGACTCTCTCTCGGTATTCCAATCTGCATGATTACTCCCTGATGGTTTATATAATCGTTCCGCCTGAGTGCTTCCCTTGAGCTAAACCTAGGTAGGGCTAGGCCGCGATAAGAATGAACTCGTCTGTTCAATTGTGGCAGTTAGTTAGCGCATTCAAACTTGGTATAAAATTTGTTTTTTTAAAACAAACTTCTTAGCGAGCAACAAAAGGTCACTGTACTGCAGGCTCGTACCATTGTGGCAATACTTTGGTTTGACACAAGCGCATATTGCTCAAGCTAGTCGATTCTGCACTGGTCGTATCAAAAAGTTTTAACCAGTGCACACTTTTGTAGCTTAATTTTTGCACTTTGTATATTCCAAAATGGAATTAAAAATCAAATTTTATTCTTTTTTGCTTTTCCAAATCCACGTTAATCTGCTGGGTATTACACTGTCATAGGGCCGTCTCATGTTGTTAAAAGAACTTTCATCACTGGCTTCACCCCTGTCGCAACCGCAGGTCGACAAGCTGAAACAACTCACCGCGGAATTAAATGCCGTGCAACTTGCTTGGGTGAGTGGTTATTTAGCCGCAACGGCCAATGCGGGAGGGAATCAAGCCCAGCTAGTGCCAGTGTCTGATACACAGGCAGCGCAGACTGTAACTATTCTCTATGGCAGCCAAACCGGCAATGGTCGTGGCATTGCCAAAGCCTTGGCCGAAAAGGCTAAAGCACAGGGCTATAGCGTGAATTTAGCCTCCATGGGTGAATACAATGTGCGCCAGCTCAAGCAAGAAACTTTGTTATTGCTGGTGGTCAGTACCCATGGTGAAGGTGAAGCGCCGGATGATGCGATTGAATTACATAAGTTTTTAGCATCAAAACGCGCACCTCAATTAAACAACTTACATTACTCAGTGTTGGCTTTGGGCGATTCAAGCTATGAGTTTTTCTGCCAAACCGGTAAAGACTTTGATGCGCGGCTTTCGGCATTAGGCGCTAAAGCCTTATTGCCGTTGGTTGAGTGTGATGTGGACTATGATGCTGCGGCCGGACAGTGGCACGCCGATGTGCTTACTGCGGTTAAGCCACTCATTCAAACCACGGCTAATGTGGTGGCACTGAATGAAATTAATTCAACTTCGGCGCAAGTTGCCAGCGAGAGCGAATTTACTAAGCAAAACCCTTACAGTGCCGAAGTGTTGGTGAGCCAAAAGATCACCGGACGCGGTTCAGACAGAGATGTGCGCCACGTTGAAATTGATTTAGGTGAATCAGGCTTACGCTATGAAGTCGGTGATGCCCTTGGGGTGTGGTTTAGCAATAGCGAAACCTTAGTCGATGAGATTTTAGCGGGCTTAGGGTTAGCGGCCGATACCAAGGTGACTGTCGCTAATGAGTCAATCAGCCTCAAGCAAGCCTTGATCGAGAAGAAAGAACTGACGCAGTTGTATCCTGGTTTAGTCAAAACTTGGGCCGAGTTGTCCGCAAGTCCTGAGCTACTTGCTATTAGCGAAGATAAAGAGCAGGTTCGTCAGTTTATCTTACATCATCAGTTTGCAGACTTAGTGGCTAATTACAAGCTCAAGCCTGACGCTAATCTCGATGCAAACAAGTTAGTGGAATTATTACGCCCATTAACGCCAAGACTCTACTCCATCGCCTCGAGCCAGAGTGAGGTTGATACGGAAGTGCATTTAACCGTGGCATTGGTGGAAGATGAACATCAAGGGCAAACGCGTTTTGGCGGTGCATCGCACTTTTTAGCCTCGGCGCAGGAAGGCGCCGAAGTAAAAGTGTATGTTGAACCGAATAAGCATTTCCGTTTACCTGAAGATCCACAAACGCCGGTCATCATGATTGGTCCTGGCACCGGGGTTGCGCCGTTTCGCGCCTTTATGCAGGAGCGCGTGGCACAAGGCGCTGAGGGCGATAACTGGTTATTCTTCGGCAACACGCATTTTGAGCAGGACTTCCTGTATCAAACTGAGTGGCAACAGTATCTGAAAAACGGCGATTTAACCCGTATCGATGTGGCATTTTCACGGGATCAAGCCCATAAGATTTACGTGCAGCACCGCATTAAAGAGCAGGGGCAAGCCCTGTGGCAATGGCTGCAAAACGGCGCGCATCTTTATATTTGTGGTGATGCCGAGCGTATGGCTAAAGACGTACACCAAGCCTTATTAGCGGTTGCGGTGGAGTTTGGCGGACTGTCTAGCGAGGCGGCGGAAGAATATTTCGAGACCCTGCGCAGTCATAAACGTTACCAAAAAGACGTGTACTAATTAATCGATCCCAAAGATAGAGAGCAGTATCCACTGAGATACTGCCGCCGACCGAATTTTAAGAGGCAGTTGCCATGAGTGAGCAAAAGTTAGCATTAAACGAATACCTAAAGACCGACAGTGATTATCTGCGTGGCACCATTAAAGAGGGATTAGACTCCTCGGTGACGGGCAGTTTTAGCGACGGCGATCAGCAATTGATCAAGTTCCACGGCTTCTATCAGCAGGATGACCGTGATTTGCGTAACGAGCGCAAAGAGCAAAAACTCGAACCTTTATATAGCTTTATGTTACGTGCCCGCGTGCCTGGCGGTGTGTGTACACCTAAGCAATGGTTAGGCGTAGATGAAATTGCCTCGACGCTCACCAGCTCTAACAGTATTCGTTTAACGACGCGTCAGACGTTCCAATACCACGGTATTCCAAAGCGTAATCTCAAGACCATTATTCAAGGTTTGGACCGTGAGGCTCTGGATTCTATCGCTGCCTGTGGTGACGTTAACCGTAACGTGATGTGTAACCCGAATCCGGTGGAATCTAAGCTGCATGCGCAGGCCTATGAAGTGGCGAAAAAGCTGTCTGATCATCTGCTGCCGCACACTCGTGCTTACGCCGAGATTTGGTTAGATGAAGAGAAGTTACTGACCACCGAAGACGAAACCGTAGAACCTGTATACGGCAAAACCTACTTACCACGTAAGTTTAAAATGGCCGTGGCCGTACCGCCTGATAACGATGTTGATGTCTACACTAACGACTTAGGCTTTATTGCCGTGGCTGAAAATGGCGAATTAGTCGGTTTTAACCTGACCGCAGGTGGCGGCATGGGCTCGACCCACGGAGAGGTAGAAACCTTCCCACGCTTGGCCGATGACTTTGGTTTTATCAAAACTGAAGATGTGATGAAGTTTGCCGAAGCTGTGATGACAGTGCAGCGTGACTGGGGTAATCGTACCAACCGTAAGCGTTCGCGCCTTAAGTACACTATCGTCGATCATGGCTATGAAAAGTTTAAAGCCGAAGTGGAAGCCCGTGCCGGCGTTAAATTTGAGCCTAAGCGCGATGTAGTGATTGGCGATCGCGGCGATCGTTACGGCTGGGTCGAAGGTGTCGATGGTAAGTGGCATTTAACCCTGTTTATCGAAAGCGGCCGTATCAAAGACTTGCCGGGTAAGAGCTTACAAACTGGTATGCGTGAAATCGCTAAGATCCACAAGGGTGATTTCCGTATGACCTCAAACCAGAATATGATTATCGCGGGTGTGGTGCCCGAGGATAAAGCGACTATCGAAGGGCTTGCCCGTAAACACGGTTTACTCGGCCAAGTGTTGACACAAACCCGTGGTCATTCGATTGCCTGTGTGGCCTTGCCAACTTGTCCATTGGCAATGGCGGAAGCTGAGCGTTATTTCCCTGAATTTATTGACCATATTGATGCGCTCCAAGCAAAGAATGGCATTAGCGATCAAGCAATCGTGGTGCGTATGACAGGCTGTCCAAACGGTTGTGCCCGCCCATTTGCCGCCGAAATCGGTCTTGTGGGTAAGGCGCCGGGGCGCTATAACCTGTATCTCGGGGCGAACTTCGAAGGCACTCGCCTGAATAAGATGTACAGAGAGAATATCCAAGAGGCTGAGATCCTTGCTGAATTGGATGCATTATTTGCCCGCTACGCGATTGAGCGTAATGCAGGCGAAACCTTTGGTAACTTCACTGTCCGCGTGGGCGTGGTGAAGGCGGTTATCGATGCCGCTAAGGATTTCCATGGCTGATCTTCATTCAGGTGGGACGGGTTCCGGCTTGCCGAATGCGTTGCAGAGCGTGGTAAGTAGTAGCGAACTTAAAGCGCTGCTGACGGCACCTAAAGATGTGCAGCAAGCGGAACTGGAACGCATTAATCGCTTCTTAGCTAGCTTGACGGCTCAAGAGCGAGTGCTCTGGGGCTTAGCCTATTTGCCGGGTAATCACGCGCTGTCATCCAGTTTTGGGATCCAGGCGGCGGTGATGTTGCATATGGTGAGTCAGGTGCAATCGGATATTCCGGTGATTTTAACGGATACTGGATACCTCTTTCCTGAGACATATCAGTTTATTGACCAGCTTACCGAGCGTTTATCCTTAAATCTTAAGGTCTACCAAGCGCCGATGACGGCGGCATGGCAGGAGGCGCGCTTTGGCCAATTGTGGGAGCAGGGCTTAGAGGGTCTTGAACGTTACAATCGACTGAATAAAGTGGAGCCGATGCAACGTGCTTTGGCGGAACTTGAAGTAGGCACTTGGTTTGCGGGACTTCGCCGGAGCCAGTCGAGCACTCGCGAAGAGTTACCGATATTGGCTATCCACGGTACTCGCTTTAAGCTGCTGCCGATTATCGAATGGTCGAACAAAGATGTGCATCTGTATTTGACTCAATTTGACTTGCCTTACCATCCTCTATGGGAGCAAGGTTATGTTTCTGTTGGGGATACCCATTCTACTAAACCCTTAGAATTAGGGATGTCTGAAGAAGAAACACGCTTTAATGGCTTAAAACGCGAATGCGGTCTGCATTACGAAATATAGCCATCTATTTGATTAAATAGAAAAATGCCACAGTATTCCCTGTGGCATTTTTTATTTTATGCCACTAAAAGAGTATTTTGCTTAATTTTAAAGCGGTTTGGCCGTTAAGGTATTTTGTATGTCATTCTGCCGTCATCAAAGTCAGATAAATTGTATTTTCATAGAGTTAGTTAAGATGTGTTTGCCTGAATTAAATTTTTTGTACATTTTTACTCACAGGGTTATGCACATTAGAATGTTCTGAGCTATATTACAAAGTTCCCGTAGATGGTTTTGAGGGAGTTTACTGCGCAGATCTGCTTTAGTCGGTATTTTGCCAAGTTAAGTTGTTGAATATCGTTATTTATGGGCTTAGTTTGCTGTGTAACGATATAACGAGACGGAAAACAGTAGCACTTCCAAAGGACCTTGCTCGCCGCTGCGAGTATCCAGCAGTTTGATTGACTTGCTAGCGCTTGTTAATCAGTCATTTTCACCTCGGTCAGCTGTGGTCAAAGCTGCCGAGGTTGAGCCAAATTTGTGGCATCATTAATTTATCTTCCTCATTCAATTCAGCTCGGTTTTTTGTAGTTTATGACTTACTATCATCGGCTTACACTTTGCTATTCTACTGTAAGCAAAAAATCTCTTAGACTAACAGTTAGTTTGGATGGCGTGATTGATGAGGATAATTAAATGACCGCCCCTTTGTATGCCATGCGCGATCATGTCAATCGTCCCCAAGTTAATCATCCAACCCCTAAGCCTAAGATGCGCGGTGTTAAGCGTGTATTTATTTGGTTAGCCAAATTGGTTTTGGGTTTATTTTTCGCCTCTATTTTAAGTGTGGTACTACTCCGTTTTATCGATCCTCCGATGTGGAGTTGGCGAATAGAGCGGGCATTGTTTCCGCCCGCACCGATTACTGAGGTTAGGCATCGATGGCGCTCGCTTGAGCAAATCTCCCCTGAACTGCAATTAGCCGTGATTGCCGCAGAAGATCAAAAGTTTGCTGGCCACAGTGGTTTTGATTTAGACGCGATTAGTTCGGCCATCGAATACAATCAAAAAGGTAAAAAGGTTCGTGGGGCCAGTACCTTAAGCCAGCAAGCGGCAAAAAACCTGTTTATGTGGTCGAGCCGTAGTTTTATCCGTAAGGGCATAGAGGCGTGGTTTACCCTGTTAATGGAACTGTTTTGGGATAAGGCGCGTATCCTTGAGGTATACCTGAATATTGTTGAATTTGGTCCGGGGATTTATGGTGCCGAAGCGGCAGCAAAGCATTATTTTGGCAAGAGTGCAGCTAAATTAACTCGTTATGAGGCGTCATTATTGGCTGCAGTTTTACCAAACCCTTGGCGTTATAAAGTCTCCCCCCCTTCTTCCTATGTTGAACAACGTTCCGCTTGGATCCGCAAGCAAATGCGTCAGTTAGGTGAGGTGACACTCAAAAAAGTCGGTGAGGCACAATAAATTTGCGATTGTGATTTTGTTATTAAATTGTAATTATGCATCTCTGATGAGTAGGATGAGTGTTAGACGTTCGAATGATCCAAGGAATAAACGATGTTTGAGTTTAATTTTGAGCGAGATATGGCTTCACTGCGTGAAGAATATGCTAGAGATGCAAAAATCAATATTCAACACGTCTGGCAGAATGAAACCGCAGCTGTCATTGCTAACACACTTGCTAGTGAAGTGAGTTTTGATAATGCAATGTTTGTCGACAATAAGCCAATGAGAGTGTCGGATCAACAAATACGCCAATTACCGATTGAAGCTCAAAAAGATTTACAGCAAAAAATATTACACAATGCTGCAAATGGGATTGGTTTTTTATATGGAAGTCATCTCGTAGGAGGCTTAGATGGAAAGCCTTCACCTGAATTACTTACATCGCTACATCGTTTTATTAACAGCCCTGACATGTTTAAATTTATTGAAACGATTACGGGTATTGAAGGTATTTGTTATGCCTCACTGCAGGCGAGTCGTTATATTCAGGGGAATTTCTTAACAAGACATAATGATGTTGTGGAAAGTGAGGGCCGTAAAGTTGCTTTTGTTTTTGGCTTTACTCCAGAATGGCATCCTGATTGGGGAGGGCTGCTGCAGTTTTATACTCCTAAAGGTGTGCTGACTGATACCTGGGTGCCAACCTTTAATAATTTGGCATTATTCGATGTCCACCATCCTCACTCTGTTTCATTTGTCGCGCCGTTTGCAAAGCGCCCACGCTTTTCTGTAACAGGATGGTTTCGAACGATTGCGCCCAGTAAATAGGAAGCTTCTGACACATGCCGCGATTAGCGTCAAAGACGTTTTAATGGTAGATTATCGCGGATTTTTGCATATTAATGAGTTCTTATTTGCTATTCGTTATTTCTTAGCTTATCCGTTCTCAAGATTAGTTATAATAAGCTTTTGATTTTGCAATGTTGATGTAATAAGGAATGACAATAGGTCAGTATTTAAATGCCGAAGGTCAGTGCTTTCGGTATTATTTTTGTCACTTTGACGGTAATTAAATGGAGTTTTAGATGAAAAAGATTGTTATTGCTGCGGCAATTATTGCAGCGGGGGCGGGTGCTTATTGGTACACTCAACACGGAAGTAGCTCGAGTGCTTCAGCCAATCCTTTGCTAGATTATATTCCAGCCGATACCCCTGTGTTTACTGGCCAGTTAAAGCCGTTTCCACTGAAAAACTACCTGCAATCGATTTCTAGCAATTACCAGCAATATTCAACTGATTCCTTAGCTCAGTTAGGCGATTTGGATAGCCCAATGGCTAAGTTTTTTGTGAGTATTTACAAGCAATATATGGATGGAATGAAAGATCCTACCGCATTGCTTAAGACTTTCGGTTTACCGAATGAGATCAAGCCTTATTTTTATACCTTAGGTGTAGTGCCTGTTCTTAAAACAGATATTAATCAAATTGATGCATTCTGGGCTGTACTGGATAAAGCCGAACAAGAAAGTGGTTATACCCACGAAAAGCGTACTTTAGCAGGGATTGACTACCGTGCTTATTCGTTTGCCGAAGAAGGTTCAACTGATAAAGCTGACCTATTATTTGCCCATAAAGATGGCATTTTAACGGTCACATTCTCGGCTTCCTCTATCGAGCCTGAAGTATTGGAAATGGCTTTAGGATTGAAGAAACCCGCCCAATCTTTAGCCGCATCTGGCATGTTGCAAGAGATCATTAAAACCCATGGTTTTATGGACGATAGCATCAGCTTTATCAACCATGTTGAGATTGTTAAAGCGATAACCTCTCAAGATGGCAATATGTTAGCTAAACAGCTCACCAAGTTCTTAGCAGAAGAAAGCCAAGGTGAAGATCCGTTAGCGCAAATCCGTACACCAGAATGTCGCACTGAGTTAACCGCGATTGCGGCTAACTGGCCGCGCACAGTGGGAGGTTTAACCGCATTCACGTCGACTGAAAAAGAAAGCCATATGGCGGCTTCTTTTGTGATTGAAAGCAAAAACCAAGCAATTTTAACGGCATTACAAAAAATGCGCGGCTTTATTCCTGCCCATTTAGCGGATATTAACAGCACTATTTTCTCGATGGGCCTTGGGATTGATGTTAATGAAGTAGCGCCTTCGCTCACCGCGATTTGGGATGATCTGCAAAAGCCACAGTTGACCTGCGCGCCTCTGGCCGAGCTACAGGCTGAATTAAGCCAGCAAAGCCCTGCGATGTTGGGTATGTTTACCGGCATGGCTAATGGTGTTAAAGGCCTGAGTGTGTCATTACTCGACTATAAGATGAGTTCACAGGATCAAGAGCCTAAACTCGAAAGTTTAGATGCCTTAATCAGTTTAACCGCTGATAATCCTTCAATGTTATTCAACATGGTTAAGCCTTTTGCCCCTATGTTGGCTGAACTGCAAGTCGCGGATAATGGTGAACCCACTGATTTATCGCCACTATTAATGTTGCCGCCAGAACTTAATATCAAACCGATGTTGGCGATTAAGGGACAATACTTAGTGGTTTACTCTGGCGATAAAGGTTTAGCGTTAGCCAATAAATTGGCGAGCGAAAAACCATCAGCCAATGGCCTTTACAGCATGTCAGCCGACTACGGTAAGATGTTTACCCCAGTGCTGACGCTGTTAGAAATGACTGGTGAACCAGTGCCTGAAGAGCTGCAAGCATTGAAAGACTATAATATGCGCGTACAAATGAGCTTTGATGTGAATAAACAAGGTCTGGTTTTTGGCTCTGTGATGAACTCAAAGGCAAGCGATAAGAAATAAACTTATCACTCCACCGCATTTTAAAGCCAGCAAATTGCCTGTCTCTCATACACAAATCCCTGAACAATGCTCAGGGATTTTTTTTGAACTCATTCCCCGCATTGTGATCAGATCGTCTAGGGCTAAATATTCGAGGCGATTATGATGAAGATGATGGAT